>CAADGJ010000198.1 GCA_900696505.1 uncultured Nitrosospira sp. | reverse complement strand
GGGGCGCCATCAGGCGGCGATAACAACAACGACAGCGGCTGCGACTCGACGTACTCTTTCCGCAGGAAGGATTCGTTCGACGTGTTCTCTAACAAGCGGCGGACGAGATAGGCCATGCCCGGCAACAGTTCGCCGACCGGCGTATATAGCCGGAGGCGCCGCCCGCGATCACTCATCGCATGCTGGAACGGTTCCGCCATGCCGTAGATCATCTGATATTCCCAAGCGACCGATGACAGGCTCAGCGCCTCCGCGACCGCTTCGATCACGGCCAGGCTGCGGAGATTGTGGGTGCCGAAGGCCGGCCTGATCAGATGCGATTGTTCCAGCAACAGACGAACCAGCGATTCATAATTCACGTCAGTCTGGGACTTCTGTTCGAACAGCGGCATCGGCCAACCACGCTGACGATAGCGGATGGCATCGGAATCCCAGTAGGCACCCTTCACCAGGCGGATCGTGATCGGCACCTGCCGGCGTGTGGTCCATGCCAGCAAACGCTGTACATCGTCATAGGTATCGATACGGTAGGCCTGCAACGCGATCCCCGCGTGGGCGAAGGTGCGGTAGGGTCCTTCCTCGAAGAGACGCATGAAGATGGAAAGAATCAGGTCCTTCGTTTCCGCCTGTTCCATATCGAAAATGATGGAGGCGGGGAGCGTGCCCGCGACATTCAGCAACGGACGCAGGCGGGCCGCCACCGCACGATAGCTGCTCTCGGGATCGATCGGATCGAGTTGCGAGTAGAGGGCCGAAATCTTGATCGACAACTGGACACGGGGAAGCGGGCCGAGGTGATCGCGCTCGAGCAACGGCGAGGGGGACCAGGCCGGGCAGACATCACCGAGGATCCGCAGGGCTGCCAGACAGCGATCCCGATAGGCATCCGCCTCCCGTTCGTTCACACTCGCTTCGCCCAGCAGATCCACAGAAAACGCCCGCCCATCGTCCCATAATTTGCGGAGCGCCGGCACCGCCTGCTCAATGGACGCGCCGGCAATGAAGCTGGTCGCCATCTGTTCCACCTGGTGACGGATGGCCTTCCCGCTGAGCGCCGCACCCAGCTTCGTGGACGCGAGTGCCTTGAGTCCCCACTGCGCACCGAAGAGATGCCCGCTCAGGTCGCCAAAATATTCTTCCGCCAAACGGACCACCTGGGCATCATCGCGAAGCGACGGCAACACATCGATGAAACGAAACAGCTGCGCCTTGAAAGCGGGATCTTTCATGGCCAGGTTAATCGCTGCCTGCGACCACCAACGGGAATCAAACAGGCCGGGCGACAATCCGCTGGAACGGCGGGCCAAATCTTCACCGATGGCGCGAATACGGGGTTCGAGCAGGGCAGGGTCCAGAGTCATGTGGTCCTCCAGGACGACGTGAAGAAGCCTCCTCTGCAGTATACACCGCGCCTCTGCACTTGAGAATTTGGTTGCGCGTTCGGGCGAGAATCATCCCCGAGGCGGACAAGACCACAAAGAGGAACGCCATGGAGAATGCCGGGCAAACCCTGGCTCAATCTGCATGCGCGACGGCGAGAACTGCGTTACCCGCGGCCTTCATCCAGAACCAACACATCCCTCCCGGTCGATATTCCGAGAGGGCGGTTCGCCGATAGACCTTTGGGAGGCTTAATGAGGATGGCCAATCGGCCAGCTGTCGAGGCAGGGCTGGAATCTCCGTAATCTGGTGCGTATTTTCAAACCGCTTTCGGATTACGCCTGAAATGCCGGGAATGAGAAAGTCGTGGAGTTCGACCAGGATATCCGCACGAGTGAGGGCAGGAATGGCGACCGGATCAAGGAGCTCTTGTTCGGCGCCTTCGACATCACAGACGATCAAGGTTTTTCCCGGCTGCGCCATTGCCGCCTGCAACCCAGAAGGGGTGCAAGACTCGCGGATCGTCAGACGCGGAGCCACCCCGTTGATCTCCGCCATTCGCCCCAAGATGACCCGACTCTCAGCATCAGCTTCATAGGCCGTCACCCAGCTCTGAGGCAGGCAACGAGCGAAACCGATCGCATAGTACCCTTCACCGGCACCGATGTTGATCACGTGAACGTAGGGGTGCCCGGTTCGCAGAGCCTCGACGAGCGGATGGAGTTCCTGTTCATAGGTCCCGAGCAGTTTGGGACAGTAGGCGCTGCTGTGAACTCCGAGTGCATGTTGGATGTATCGCATGCCTGCAAACGGCCCCGAGCGCACGCGGGAGCCGGTTCCCCAGGTCACCACGGTTCCGACACAGCGGTAAAAGATCGAATCGGCGTCAAAAAGACCGCCCTCCCGGTGGACACGCTCCACCGTCAAGATGCGCTGCCGCGCAGTATCCGACAGGATTGTCTTGAGGACTTTACGGGTGACTGTTCCAAGCATCGGCAAGGTCTCCCGCGGACATAGAGGGTGACACGTACACGCCACTCTAGGCGCATTGCGGGCACGGGTCAATCGGCCGGAGGCCGCCTCGCGTCGTCATTTCTGTTCATGCGCCTGTACGTGAACAGCTGACAGCCGCTCCGTGCGCAGGATTATAAGTGATTGTACAGCCGCCTCCGAACGTGCAGCACTGGGAGGGGTGCTGTCGAACAAGAGCGCGAGCCAGGCTGGATCGGCGCGAGGAGTCTTGCAAATTCTCCGTGTCTTGTTAGAATCCGGCTCCGACCGCACGACCGCCTGCCCATCGCCACAGGTCGGCACGCGGCTTGTGCCAGGGCCGCCGACTCCTGCGTGATCGCTCCTCGCTCACCTGCCATCCTCCAGTCGAACAGAAAGGACCACGTGCCATGCACTCCACATCCAAGGTGATTTGCCAGATGCCTCCTATGACGATTGAGACACACCACGATCTGATCGAGGAGATGCTCACACCATGGGCAGGGGCGATCGGGGAGGACTACCGGGGATACAAGGGACATGTGTACCGCATGTTCAATTTCTGCCTGGCGTTGCATCCATGCACCGAGGAGGAGAAGACAAAGTTAGCCATCGCGGCCTGCTTTCACGATATGGGTCTTTGGCCTGATCGCACGCTCGACTACCTCCCGGCCTCAATTTCCCACGCCGCCCAATACCTGTCCGATTCAGGGCGGGTGGAGTGGTCTGAAGAAATGGCCCTCATGATAGGCATGCACCATAAGGTGCGCGCCTATCCAGATCGCCGTTACCCTCTTGTCGAAGTGTTCCGAAAAGGCGACCTGGTTGATGTTTCGTTGGGCCTATTGAGTTGCGGGATTCCGCGATCGTACATCACAGACGTGAAGAACCACTTTCCCAATCACGGCTTTCACACATTCCTACTCAAGACAGGCAGAGCCTGGGTGTCGAGGCATCCTTTCAATCCCGCGCCCTTTATGCGCTGGTAGCACAGACTGAGTAGGTCAGGTGACCTTCACGCCCACCTGGCGTGCGGCAGCCAACCGCGTTTCTCCCCTTGAAAATCTGACGGCGGCTCCGTTACAGTGCGCCGTTTGCCTTCACCCATTCTCTAAGTATGGCGGTGCACTGTGGCGATGAGTTGCGCACAGGTTCCGAAGGAGTACGATGGCCGACTCATCCACACAATCCGTCTGCTGGGGCACCGTAGCCCTCTTCACTGCGCTCACGATCCTGACCTTCGTCGGGGTTCCCCTCTTCGCTTATTACTATGACTACACCGTCCTGGATTGGACGTTGCTCGCCATACTCTATGTCGTCACCGGCATGGGGATCACGGTGGGCTACCATCGGATGATCACTCATCGCAGCTTTGAGAGCCATCTCTGGGTCAAGATCTGCCTGTTGATCATGGGGGGATGGGCCGTACAGAACTCCGCTCTTCTCTGGTGCGCTGACCATATCCGTCACCATGCCCACACGGATGAAGAAGCCGATCCGTACAATGCGAGCAAAGGATTCTGGCACAGCCACGTGGGCTGGCTGTTCATCAATACACCATATCGTGAAGACCGGTTTGCCGCGAAATTACGTACCGACCCGATGATTCTCTGGCAACACCGGTACTACTGGGTGATCGTCGCCTCAGGACTGTTGCTGCCCTTCGCGGCCGGGTATCTGAACGGCGGACTGATGAGCGGGCTCGGCTGTTTCTTACTCGCCGGCGTGTTGCGCACCGTCTTGGTGTTGAATTCCACCTTCACCATCAACTCCCTCTGTCACATGGTCGGCACTCAACCGCACGGCACGCAGGACAGCAGCCGGGATAGCTGGCTGATTTCGTTCATCAGCTTCGGCGAGGGCTACCACAATTATCACCATACCTATTCGCACGACTATCGGAACGGATCGAAATGGTACAATTTCGATCCGTCCAAATGGTTGATCTATACGCTCTCGCTGGTAGGGCTGACGTATAACCTCCATCGGGAACGCACGTAAACGGCTGGTGAACAACGCCCGCCGCTGTTGTTCTCGCATCGCTCGCCCCCTCGACGTATTTCTGCGAATACCCCGCGCTCTTCGCTCGCTGCGACCGCACCGGGTAGAGTTTTTTGACCATCCTCTCAACCTATTCCTCTTACATCGCTGATCTCTTCGACCCACCCGCCTGCTGCGCCGACTGACCCATTTCTTTTCGCCGCGGCGATAGCTTAATATGCGAGAAACCCACGTAATCCGATCGGACCAACGGGGTGGAGGAGGCATCACTATGGCAGAAGAACCAGGCGGCGCACCGCATCAAGACGAAGCGGCCGCCCGACCCAATATTATTCCCGGAGTCAAACATGTCGTCGCCGTCAGCAGCGGCAAGGGCGGCGTCGGTAAATCCACGGTCTCCGTCAATCTCGCGGTCGCCCTTGCGCTCACCGGCGCGAAGGTCGGATTGCTGGATGCCGATATCTACGGTCCCAACATCCCCATGATGATGGGGGTCGAAAAGACTCCTGAGCAGAAAGACGGCAAGATTGCGCCGGCGGAAAGCCACGGCGTCAAGCTGATCTCGATGGGATTTTTCGTGCCGGAAGACACGGCCGTCGTGTGGCGAGGCCCGATGGTGCACACGGCAATTCAACAACTCTTCCGCGATGTGTTATGGGGCGAGTTGGATTATTTGTTGATCGACCTGCCCCCGGGAACCGGAGACGCGCAACTCACCCTGACGCAGCTCGTACCGCTGTCCGGCGCCGTCACGGTGACCACGCCGCAGGAAGTGGCGTTGCACGACGTGCGCAAGGGCATGATGATGTTTCAGAAGGTGAACGTACCGCTCCTCGGCATCGTGGAGAACATGAGCTTTTTCGTCTGCGGCCATTGCGGAGAGCGGACGGAGATTTTCTCCCATGGCGGCGGAGAGCGGGCGGCGGAGAAGCTGGGAATTCCCTTTCTTGGGCGGGTTCCCATCGATCCCGTCATTCGCGCCGGAGGCGATACCGGCAACCCGATCGTGGTCGCCAAGCCCGATTCCCCGCAAGCGCAGGCGTTTCGCGACATCGCAGCCAAACTGGCCGCAGCCTTGCAAACAGGGGGCGTGTCGGCGACCAAGAGTCGCATTGAAAGTTTATTGGATAAAATCAAACGGCCGGCTGCGGATCGAAAGCCGGACTAGGACGAGTGACGTACTCAGGGAGGATGTATGGGCGAGTTGATCAGAATCGCAGGAACCGCCGACGTGAAGCCGGGAGCCGGCATGGTCGCGGAGGTGAACGGAAAAGCCATTGCGGTCTTCAATGTGGACGGGACCTTTTATGCCATCGACAACACCTGTGTGCATCGCGGCGGCCCGCTGGGCGAAGGCGATGTGGTAGGGGATGTCGTCGCCTGCCCATGGCACAACTGGGAGTTCAACGTGAAGACGGGCGCCTGCATCAATAACCCTTCGGCCAAGGTGACGGCCTATGAAGTCACGGTCGAAGGCACCGATATCAAAGTCCGGCTGTGATGCAGGGACGCGCCGCGCGCGACGTCGCCACAGCACAATGATCATGTCGACACCTTAGTGAATGGAGGATCCAATGGCGGACAATCAGCTGACCCCGAAACACATCGAGATCGCCGAAACCTTCGTGCGGCTCTATGTCTTTCTGACCCAGTACATCGACCGTTGTGAAGATGAAGCCGCGCGGAAGGAATACCCGGAAGCGGAACTCCAAAAACACCTGGGGGAGACTCGCGCCAAGATGGTGGACATCCTGAAGGTGAATCCCGTCGTGAAGGGCAAGGTTGAAAAGGAATGTGAACGCGTCCTTGCATTAGGGAGCAAATGTCTGATGGGGGGAACGGAAAAGGTCGCCGCATTGGATGTGTTGGGTGCGGAACGCGTGATCCTCAAGAATAAGACCATTGCACTCAGCGATCTGCTGGCCGTCTATCGCGCCTTGTAAGACCAATGCCGGAATCGGCTGGAGAGAACCACCAACTCGCCGGGTTCGACGCCAGGGAGCGAGGGTTCAATCGCCCCGTGGAGTTGGTGCGGACGGCCTCCGGCTATCAGGCGACGTTGCGGTACGAATCCATGCAGGTGGTCACGCCCGACGCGCCGACCACGGCTGACGCGCTCCAGCACATGATCCGGATATTGCAGGAGCAGGGTTACACGCAATTGCGCAGCCAGCAGAGCTATCGCGATGGCGTTTATCTCGGCTCGCAGGAACTCTGGATCGAATATCCCGATCGGCAACCGGAGCCGGAGGTCGGCTTGCTGGGCCTGATGAAGAAATGGCTGGGACGTTCACCAGGCTGATGTCCACTGAGCCCGCTCTCGCGGATTGACACATTCCGGCGCCACGCCTATAGTCGTGCGGGATCATGAGCGTTCCGCCGTGAACGCCATCCCTCATCCGCCTCTGATCCCATTCGGGGAAATCGACGATGATCTGGCTGTACCTCCTGCCCTTCACCTTCCTCGTTCTTCTTCACTCGAATCCGGTTGAAGCAAAAATTTACAGTTGCGAAGGCCCGAACGGCGGCACCATGCTGACGGACCAGCCGAAAGGCAAACGCGGCTGTACGGTCGTCAAGACGCCATCACCGTCCCCGCCAGGCGGGTTCACGCCACCGGTTGAAGAAGCGCCGGCAGCTCCGCCGGACCTGCAGCCCAACACGTTTCTCCCTTCTCAGCCGGTCTCGCCGATTCATCAACCCAATCCGCGCCCGCTCGATCCGATCGATAAGCTCCAACCGCCAACCGGCTCACAGGCGGGAGGGGAGAAGGCCGCACCGGAAGCGCAACGCTGCTCGCCACGCGTGAACCCGCTGAATCCCTTCGCCGGCATGAATTGTTCACCCACGGCCGACGAAACGAAAAAACCGTAGGCCCCTTCAATTGGCAGAATAACCTCCGCCAGAACGACTCTCTTTCACGTCCTCTCAGAAGCTTCCCCACACCACGTTCACGTTCGTCGCGCTTCTGCGTTCGAGACGCTGATAGGTCGTCCGCACCATTGACACCACCCCCTTCTCGATGTAACCATTGGTTACACTCACAAAGATACCATCATGCATCGCGACATCGTCTGTCTCCAGATTCCGTCGTTCGAGATCGTGCTCGCGCGGACTCACGAGGCGTCGTTGCGTCACCGGCCGGTCGCCCTGGCACCGGTCCATACGCCACGCGGCCTGGTCCGTGAAGTCTCACAGGAAGCCCTTGACGATGGGGTCCTGCCGGGCATGTCGGTCGAACTGGCCCGGCAATTATGTCCGGGCCTTCGTGTGATCCCGCCGGACTCGTCGAGAACACAGGCGGCGCATCGCGAATTGCAACAGACGATCATGCCCTTTGCGCCTGTGTGGGAATCAATCAAACCCGGTTCGCTATTTCTTGACCTCACCGGCACACAACGGCTCTTCGGACGTCCCATCGATACGGCCGCCCGCCTGGAACGGGAACTGACGATCAAATGGGGATGGCACAGCCAAATAGGGGTGGCCATGAATAAGCTGGTGTCGCATCTGGCGGCGACGACGCTGGAGAAGCCGCCGCAGATGCGTTCGATCTATTCCGGCTCCGAGCAAGCTTTTCTCGCGCCGTTGCCTGCCACACTGCTGCCGGGACTCAACAGACTGCAGGCGTCACACATCCTTCGCCGGTTGGACGATCTGAATCTGAGAACCTTGGGATCCATTGCCGACGTGTCATTGGTCCAGTTGGAAGCGGTGCTCGGAACCGCGGCCGTCGTGCTGCATGACTGGGCCATGGGTATTGACCACTCGCCCGTCCGGCCATCGGTCGAACAGCCGCAGATCGAACAATCTCTCACCCTCAATCCGGACGAAATCGACGATCACCTCATTCTGGGACGACTGTCCCATCTGCTCGAACGGATCTGCGCCAGACTCCGGCAACAACGGCGTATGTGCAGGCGCCTGTCGCTGGCGCTCCGCCACAGCGACCATGCCGAACGCATGGCTCAACACATCTTGCCGTACGGCACCTATTGGGAGGCGGATCTTCAGCCCGTGCTCGCTCAGCTCTTCGCCCGATGTTTCCGGCGCCGGGTCAGGATCCAGCGAATCATCGTGCGGGCTGATTGCCTGGAACCGCTTGCCGAGCAACTGCGGCTGTTCGACGAACCGGCCAGGGCGGTCCAGCCGGCGTCCCATCGAATCTCTCTTGTCCTTGATGCCATTCGCGCGAAATTCGGCGAACGGGCGATCGCGTGGGGAAAGACTTGGCCATGACCACCACGCCCTTCGTGCACCTGCACGTCCATTCGGACTATTCACCCATGCGCGGCGTGTCATCGCTGGAAACATTGTGCCGATCGGCGAAGCGACAAGGACTCGGCGCACTGGCCATGACCGACACGAATGGCCTCTATGGAGCCATTCGATTTATCGAAGAAGCGAGGCACGAAGGCCTACGGCCGATCCTGGGCGCCGAATTGACGACCGACACTCACCGCGCCCTGCTATGGGCAAAAACTCCCGGCGGCTATGCCAACCTGTGCCGCCTGCTCTCCGCGCGCCATTGCGAGCCCTCGTTCGCCTTCATCGAAGCCGTGGCGCGCTATCGCGACGGCTTGATCATTGCGACCGACGACCAGGCCGCTCTCGAAGCGTGGCTGGCGGATGACTCGCAGGACCTGTACGTCGAATTGACGCCGGGACCCGCCATGCAGAAGACGCTCGAAATGAGCCGCCGGATCGGCGTCCCGTCCGTCGCGACCAACCGCGTGTATTTTGCTCGAGCCGACGGCTTCGCGACCCATCGCCTGTTGCGCGCGATTGCGCTCAATCAGACGTTCTCCCGGTTGCCGCAAGCAGCCTGCTGCAATCCTGAGCAATGGCTTGTGCCGCCGGAGCGGATGGCGGCGGCGTTTCCCCATGTCCCGGAGGCGCTGGCCAATAGCGTGCGCATCGCCGAGGCGTGTTACAGCGATTGGCATTTCGGCGACACGATCTTTCCCGCGTTTCGCGAGCTCACCGACAATGCCGCGTTCCTGACACTCAAAGACGACACCTATGCCGGCGCGCAGGAACGCTATGGTCTGCTCTCGGAAGAAGTCCGCGCGCGCATCGAGAAGGAACTTGCCGTCATCCGCGCAAAACGCTTCGCGCATTACTTTCTGATCGTCAAAGAAATTCTGACGCAGGAGCCATTGACCTGCGGCCGCGGCTCGGTGGCCGCCTCGATCGTCTCCTATTGCCTCAAGATCACCCACGTGGATCCGCTCAAACACCACTTGTTCTTCGAACGGTTTTTGAATCCCGGACGGAAGGATCCGCCCGACATCGACATCGATTTTCCGTGGGACAAACGCGATGGCGTCCTGAACTGGGTCTTCCGGCAATATGGCGAGCGCCAGGCGGCGATGGTGGCGAATCAGAACAGTCTGGGGTTTCGCGCAGCCATACGCGAAACGGCAAAGGTCTATGGCATGCCGGCGGACGAAATCGGCACCATGTCCGCGCGGGTCTCTCGCCAGCAAGCGATACTGGACTTTTCCACTCCGCCGACCCCGGAGCAATGGCTCAACCGGCTCTCCCGGACCTTGCGGCTGAAGGCCCCGTGGCCTGAGATTCTCGAACAGGCGCTTCGCGCGCAGAACCATTTTCGTCACCTCTCCATGCATTGCGGAGGGGTGGTGATCGTGCCGGATGAAATCCGCCGCTACGTGCCGGTCGAATTCACCGCCAAGGGGCTGCCGGTCATTCAATGGGAGAAGGACCAAGCAGAGGAGGCGGGCCTCGTCAAGATCGACCTCTTGGGCAACCGGTCGCTCGCAGTCATTCGTGATGCGCTCGACGCCATTGCCCGCCATACCGGTCGCACGATCGAGTATGCGAGCTGGGATCCGCTTCACGATCACGCGACGCAGGACTTGATCCGGCGCGGTGATACGATCGGCTGCTTTTATATCGAATCGCCCGCGACCCGCCTTCTGCTCAGAAAATTATGGAGCGGCATGCCGCCGGACCGGCTCGCCGTGGCGGACGTCTTCGAATATCTCGTCATGGTGTCGTCGCTCGTGCGGCCGGCGGCCATCACTTTCGTGCACGACTTCGTCCGGCGTGCCCATGGCCATCCGTATGAACCGCTGCATCCGCTGATGGACGACATGCTGCAAGAAACCCACGGCATCATGGTCTATCAGGAAGATGTCACGAAGGTGGCCATGGCGCTCGCCGGCTTTCCCCTGGAAGATGCGGATCAGCTGCGCAAGGTCATCAGCAAGAAACACAAGTCGCGGCAGTTGCGGGATTACTATCAGCAGTTCTGCCGCGGCGCCGCCAAGAACGGAGCGGCGCCTGACACCATCGATAAAATTTGGACGATGATCATGAGCTTCGCAGGCTACAGTTTCTGCAAACCCCATTCGGCCAGCTATGCCCAGGTCTCGTTCAAATCCGCCTATCTGCGCGCCCACTATCCGGCGGAATTCATTGCCTCCGTCATCAGCAACCAGGGCGGATTTTATTCGGCCTTCGCTTACGTCTCCGAAGCGCGCCGCATGGGACTCGCCATCCTGCCGCCCGACGTCAACGCCAGTGACTGGGCCTATCGCGGCGAAGGCGATCGTTTGCGGATCGGCTTGATGCAGGTGAAGACGCTGCAGAAAGAGCTCGGCGAACGTATCGTGGAGAACCGGACAGAAGCCGGGCCCTATCGCTCGTTCGAAGATTTCCGCCGGCGCGTCAACCTTCCCCCGACGCAGGCGCGCGCGCTGATCCGAGCCGGCTGCTGCGCCTCCCTCGCCTGCGAATTGACGAGACCCGCCTTGCTCTGGCGGCTGTATGCAGAGGAACAACGCCACGCCGGGCCGCTCCCGATCCCGGAGGACTATACGGACACCCATAAGCTGACCCATGAGATCGAGTCGCTCGGTTTTTTGACGAGCCGCCATCCGTTGACCCTCTATCGCCATTCAATCGAGCGACTGCGGCCCGTGCCGGCGGCGCACATGCATCGCCATGTCGGGCAGCGGATTACGATGGTGGGCTGGCTGGTCACGGAAAAATCGGTGGAGACGCGCCGTGGACAGGCGATGGAATTTGTGACGCTCGAAGATACCACCGCCCTCTATGACGCCACGCTGTTCCCGAACGTCTATCGCCGCTGCCATCAATTCCTGGCACCCAATCGGGCCTATCTCGTGCGAGGGCTGGTGGAAGCCGTCTTCGGCGTGGTGACATTGACCGTCACCGAGTTGCAGCCGCTCGACGCCGAACCGGTGCGCGAGCCTGCATGGAACGGCGCTCGGGACGCATGGTATGGTGAATCATGCGACGATCGCTCCGATCAGCCGCCTCCTTTCTCCCTTCCAAACTGACCCTCCCGACGCTGCGGAACGCCGCCGCCTCCTGCACGGGCTGCGACCTCTATAAAACCGCCACGCAGACGGTCTTCGGGGAAGGGCCTGCTCGCGCGACACTGCTGCTCATCGGTGAACAGCCGGGCGATCAGGAAGATGTGGCCGGCCACCCCTTTGTCGGACCTGCCGGGAGAGTGCTGGACAAGGCGCTGGAGGAAGCCGGCATCGCCCGCAGCGACGTCTATGTCACCAACGCCGTCAAACATTTCAAATGGGAGCCGCAAGGCACACGCCGCAAGCACAAGAAACCCTCCGCCGCCGAAGTCGCGGCCTGCCGGCCCTGGCTGGAAGCAGAAATCCAGGTGCTGGAGCCACGCGCCATCCTCTGCCTGGGCGTCACAGCCGCCCAGTCGGTCTTCGGCAAAAGCGTGCGCGTGAATGAACTCCGCGGACGCCCCCTGCCCGCGCCGTTGGGAAAGACCGTGTTCGTCACAACCCATCCATCCGCCATTCTCCGCGGTCCGGATCCAGCGCAGCGAGAGGAGGACTACCGCCATTTCGTTGGAGACTTACGGCTCATCGCGGAATACCTCCAGCAACGGCGCTGACGACAGGTTGCACGAGCCTACGTATCCCGCTCGCCACCGCTGAGCAACCTGACGCGCATGCATCGCTCGATTGACTCTCCTTCTGCCCCTTCATATAATGCCGAACCAATCGTTTAAGCTGATCTGACAAGCACTTATGGCTGTCTTCTCATCCGGGTTATTCTCCCGTCGCACCCAAGATCTTCGAGCCGGTCTCCGGCACGCCTTTGCCCTGCGTTCAGACCAACCGGCCTTCACCACCGAGGATCTCGCGCTGCTCGAACGGATTGCCGACGCGATCGTGACGCGCCGCATGGCGGTACCGGCCACGCTCTTTCTCGAATCGATGGGCCCCATGAATTTCCTCGGGAGCCAGGCGCTGCACTTCCTGGCGCCTCTCGTCGAATGTGTCTTCAGCAGCAGCGAACTCGCGCAGATCGCCCGCCTCCTGGAGCGACGGGATTCTCTACAACGCCTCACCGCGCTCATCGAAGCCAAGGCCGCAGCGTCCAAAGGAGCGCCGGCTCGATGACGGCAGCGCATCAGTCTCCCGCGACATCGAATCCCGCGCAGCCGCTGAACGTCATCGTGGCGACCGACTGCGGCAGCACCACCACCAAAGCCATCCTGATCGAGAAGGTCGGCAACGAATATCGTCAGACCTACCGTGGTGAAGCTCCCACGACCGTGGAAGCGCCCTTCGAGGACGTGACACGCGGCGTGCTCAACGCCATTGCAGAAATCGAAGAACTTTCCGGCCGCACGATCCTGGACGGCGACCGCATCATCACGCCCAACCAGGCGGCCCAAGGCGACCCGCAGCGAGGCGTGGATATTTATGTGTCCACCAGCAGCGCCGGCGGCGGCTTGCAGATGATGGTCACGGGCGTGGTGCAGAACATGACGGGGGAAAGCGCCCAACGCGCCGCGCTCGGCGCCGGTGCCATCGTCATCGACGTGCTCGCGTCCAACGACGGGCGGTTGCCCTACGAAAAGATCGAACGGATTCGCACCATGCGGCCCGACATGATTCTCATGTCCGGCGGCACGGACGGCGGCGCCGTGACCCACGTCGTGGAAATGGCCGAATACATCGCCGCAGCCGAACCCCGGCCGCGCTTCGGGAGCACCTATCGGCTGCCGCTCGTCTACGCAGGCAACAAGGATGCGCAGCCGCAGGTCAAAACGATTCTCGGCGAGAAGACGGCCCTGGAATTTGCCGACAACATCCGGCCCGTCCTGGAGCGGGAAAATCTCGCGCCGGCGCGCAATAAGATCCATGACCTGTTTCTCGAACACGTCATGCAGCAGGCGCCGGGCTACAAGAAACTCATCGAGATGGCCGGCGCGCCCATCATGCCGACGCCCGCCGCGGTCGGCGTCATCATGGAGACGATCGCCAAGCGCGAGGGGATCAACCTGATCGGCGTTGATATCGGCGGCGCGACGACCGACGTGTTCTCGGTATTCGGCGGCCTCTTCAATCGCACCGTCAGTGCCAACCTCGGCATGTCCTACAGCATCTCGAACGTGCTGGCGGAAGCGGGCCTCGAAAACATCATGCGCTGGGTGCCGTTCACCATCGACGAACAGACCCTCAGGAATCGCATTAAGAATAAAATGGTGCGTCCTACGACCATTCCGCAATCGCTCGATGAGCTACAGATCGAACATGCCATCGCGCGGGAGGCCCTACGGCTGGCATTGATCCACCATAAGTCGCTGGCGACCGGGTTGAAGGGTGTCCAACAGGAACGCACCATCTCCGATGTCTTCGAACAACGCACCTCCGGCAAGACGCTCATCGATTTGTTGAAGTTGGATTTGATCGTCGGCAGCGGCGGCATCCTGTCACACGCGCCGCGCCGCATCCAGTCCATGTTGATGATGGTCGATGCCTACGAACCGCTCGGCGTCACGACGCTCTCGGTGGACAGCATTTTCATGATGCCGCATCTCGGCGTCCTCTCCACGGTCAACGAACAGGCGGCCACCGATGTCTTCGTCCGCGACTGCATGGTGTACCTGGGAACCTGCATCGCGCCGATCGGGCAGGGCAAGGACGGCGAGCGATGCGCCGACTACGAGGTCGCGCTGCCGGATGGACGCATCGAAAAGGGCACGCTGACGTTCGGCGATCTCAAGTTATTCAGCCTGACCCGCGATCAGCAGGCAACCGTCACGCTACAGCCGTCGAAACAAGTGGATCTCGGCGAAGGCCCCGGACAATCGTTCACGCGAACGGTGAAGGGCGGTGTCGTGGGTCTCATGCTGGACGGGCGTGGCCGTCCCTTGCAGTTGCCCACGGAGCAGGCCGCGCGAGTCGCCCTGCTGACACGCTGGTATCAGGCCGTCGGGTTGTACCCGACGGGGAGCTCATAGTGAGCGCGTATGGCTCATGACGAGAGACAACATGCGGCCAAGCCCGCAATGGACATCATTGGCTTTAAGAGGTTGCTCAAAACGTCTTGCAGCAAGGCCGCAAGGCGAGGGAGCCCCGAGTCGTACTCTTGATGTACGGCGAGGGGAATGAGCAACTGAGAACGACGCTGCAAGGCGTTTTTCAGCAACCGACCATATGGCACATAGTTACACACCAGGCCTGACCGTCACTGAACGGACGACCGTCCGCCGCCGGCGTATTCTGCCATTGCCCGGCGCCGTCCTGGTCCAAGTCGGCGATGCTGTGCGAGCCGACACCGCGGTGGCCCGCGCTGAGTTGCCGGGAAAGGTGGTGCCGCTCAACCTTGCGAATCAGCTCGGCATCGCACCGGACGAGATCAACGACTATCTGGTTAAAAAGGAAAAGGACTCTGTCCAGAAAGACGACGTCCTCGCCGAGAACAAACCCTTCATCAAATGGTTTAAGACGGAAATTCGCTCGCCTATCACGGGCAAGGTGGAATCCGTCTCCACGATCACGGGACAAATCCTGCTCCGCGAGCCACCGCGAGTGCTCGAGTTGCGCGGGTACATCGACGGCGTCGTGGCTGAGGTCCATCCCGAACAGGGTGTGACCGTGGAAAGCACCTGCAGCCTCGTGCAAGGCATCTTCGGCATCGGGGGAGAAACCAGCGGCGAACTGGTTATGGGTGTGAAGGCGCCGGATCAACCGCTCCTGCCGGAACAGCTCAACCCATCGATGAAGGGCAAGGTCGTCGTCGGCGGCGCGTTTCTCTCGGCGGCCACGATGACGCGTGCGAAAGAACTCGGGATCGTCGGCCTGGTCGTCGGCGGCATCCATGACAAGGATTTACGTGCTCTACTGGGCTATGATCTGGGCGTCGCGATCACGGGCACGGAACAGGTCGGCTTCACCTTGATCCTGACGGAAGGGTTCGGCACGATTCCCATGGCACCGAAGACGTTTGCGCTGCTCTCCGCCCATGCGGGACAAAAGGCGTCGATCTCGGGAGCTACGCAGATCCGCGCCGGCGTGATCCGCCCGGAAATCATCATTCCACACAGCGGCCCGGCTGCGGTCACGAAGGTGCCCAAGGCCGAGCGGGAAGGCATTCAACTCGGCGATCCGGTCCGTATCATCCGCGATCCGCTGTTCGGCAAGATCGGCGCAGTCTCCGGGCTGCCGTCTGAATTGCGCGCCATTCCAACCGAAAGCGAAGTCCGCGTGCTCGAAGTCCGATTTCCGGACGGCACGACGACCGTGGTCCCGCGCGCCAACATCGAAGTGATTGAAGGAGCCTGACCCTCTTGCTGCGCCGCATCCTCATCCTGGTCTTTGTTATCAGCTTGCCGGCAATCATGCCGACGCTCGCCCCGGCGCAGGCCATGCCGCAGCAACTTCGCGTGATCGATACCCCCAGCGACGGAGGCGGAAGCCTCACCGTGCTCTGGGCTCCCTCGGCAACCGACAGTGCCACCACGAAATATCAAATCCTCGTCCATGAGGGCGGCCTTCCCCAGGACCCAACGGCGTGGAAGGTCGTGGCAGAATTTCCCGCCAATACGCGCTACGTCCGCGAGGGCAAGTCGGCCTGGTGGACGAGATCAGGTGATCCGAACGATCACCTCTTTCTAATCAAGAATGGCAAGGGTCTCGAGGTGAAATCCGGCCAGCCCTATGCCGTCACCGTCGCGTCGGTCAACGGGCAGGAACGATTGATTGCGCCGCCCGTAATCGCCTCTGCAGAACCCAACTGGATGAACTGGAACCAGGTCAACAATCTTGTGTTGGCGTTGATGTTCGGCGCGATCGTGTTTTACGCCATCAATCTGGCCAAGCGGAAGGACATCTTTCTCCGCCGCATTCCCGGTCTGGATGCCGTCGATGAAGCGATCGGGCGGGCCACGGAATTGGGCAAGCCGGTGCTGTACATGACCGGCGCGCATGACATGAACGATCCCTCCACGATTGCCGCCGCCGTGATCCTGGGACGTGTCGCCAAGAAAGCCGCCTCCTACGAAACGGAATTATTGGTGCCGCATCGAGAGCCGATCACGATGGCGGTCTGCCAGGAAATTACCAAGCAGGCATACATGGAAGCGGGGAAACCGGATCTGTTCAAGGACGACGCGAACTTTTTCATCACCAGCGACCAGTTCAGCTACACCGCGGCGGTCGACGGCATCATGCTCCGGCGGAAACCGGCGGCAAACTTTTTCATGGGCTCGTACTTTGCCGAATCGCTGCTGCTGACGGAAACCGGCGCCAGCACAGGAGCCATTCAAATCGCCGGCACCGATTCGGACCACCAGTTGCCGTTCTTCGTGACGACCTGCGACTACACCCTGATCGGCGAAGAACTCTACGCCGCCAGCGCGTACCTCTCGAAGGAGCCGATCCAGATCGGCACGCTGCGCGGACAGGATCTCGGCAAGGCCTTCATTCTGAGCGTCATCGGGATCGGAACGCTGCTGGCCACCATCGCCGTACTCACCGGGAACGGGTGGGCGCAGCCGCTGCTGGACCTGTTTAAGGATCTCAAATGATTTTCCTTCGCCGACAACTGCCGCTGCTTATCACCATGATCACGGGACTGGTCATGGCGGCCCAATACTACGTGCCACATCCGGCCTCCGAACAACTGCTTACCACCGTGACGAAGTGGCTCCAGATCATCGGCGGCTTCGCGCTCGTCCTCGGCATCACCAGCCTGTTCCATGTGCATGCAGCCAAGATCCGGCGGAAGGAAGCAGGATGGGCTTACAGCCTGGTGCTCTATGTCGGCATGCTCGGGACGATCATCGTGGGACTCTGGAATAACGGCAAGGAAAGTATCGACGGCGCGTTAACGTCGTTCGGCTGGGTCTACTCCTATACGCTCGTGCCGCTGCAGGGCACCATGTTCGCCATCCTAGCCTTCTTCATCGCCTCTGCCGCGTACCGTTCCTTCCGCGCGCGGAGCCGTGAAGCCGCGGTGCTGCTGGTGGCTGCCGTCATCGTGATGATGGGGCGGGTGCCGCTCGGCGAATACATCCTGCCGCTCAGCGGCGACCTGTCGAGCTGGATTCTGAATGTCTTGAACGCCTCCGTGCGGCGGGCGATTCTGATCGGCGTCAGCCTTGGCGCAGTCGCCCTTTCGTTCAAGATCATCTTCGGCGTCGAACGTTCGTACCTCGGCGGGGGCAAGGAATGACGTTCGCCGAGCGTATGTTGCGCATCGACCGGCGGATCATCTTTCTGGTGATCGGCCTCTGCACGCTCGTGCCGCTGCTGTTCCCGGTCGGATTACCGATCAAGATTTCGTCCGAAGTGCGCGGCGTCTACGACTATATTGAAGGGCTGCCCGAAGGATCGGTCTTTCTCCTGTCGTTGGACTTCGACCCCGCATCCAAACCGGAACTCTACCCGCAAGCCATCGCGATTCTGCGACACGCCTTCAAGAAAAATCTCCGCGTCGTGGCGATGACACTGTGGGTCTCAGGCACCGGACTCGCCGACCAGATCCTGACGCAAACGGCCAAGGAGGCGGGCAAGGAGAACGGGAAGGACTACGTCTTCCTCGGCTGGAGTCCCGGCGGCAGCGCCGTCATTCTCAACATGGGACAGGATCTCTACAACGCCTTTCCTGCGGACTACGGCGGCAAGGCGACCAAAGGCCTGCCGGTGTTGGCCGGCGTGCAGAACCTGCGCGACGTCACCTATGCCGTGAGTCTCGGTGCCGGGAATCCCGGCGTCGAAGCCTGGTACGTCTTCGGCAAAGACAAATATAAGTTCGAACTCGGCGACGGCTGCACCGGCGTCATCGCGCCGGGCCTCTATCCGCTGTTACGCAGCGGGCAGATCAACGGGTTGATCGGCGGTCTGCGCGGCGCGGCGGAATATGAAACCTTGATCGGGCAGAAGGGGAAAGCGGTCGCCGGCATGGACGCGCAATCGGCGACGCATTTGGCCATCATCGTGCTCGTCGCCATCTGCAACATCTTTTATTTCTCTTTGCGGCGGCAACAGCGCCGTCAGGACGGGATGGGATCCTAGGCACTATGGAACTGTCTTTCGGTGTCATACTCGGTGCCTGGATCGCCACAGGCTTGACCCTTTTCATCCTCTCGTTTCTCTATGAGGACAATCCGCTGTTCAAGCTCGCCGAACATCTCTATGTCGGAGTCTCGCTCGGCTATACGATCGTGAAGACCTATGACACGGTGATCATGACCTTGATCGTGCGCCCCATTCTCGAGAAGGGGGAATGGTCGCTGCTGATTCCGGTCGGCATCGGAATGCTCATGCTCACGCGTTATGTCCCGAAGGCGGCCTGGCTGTCGCGCTATGCCTTCGCCTTCATCGTCGGCGTCGGGGCGGGATTGGCGATTCCGCGAACGATCTCGTCGTTCATTTTGAAACAGATCGAGGATACCGTGCGGCCGCTCCTGGGCATCGCCCCAGGCGGAGGCGTGACCTTCGACTATTCGCTGCTCAATCCGGCGAGCCATCTGAACGGCATCATTATTTTGATCGGGGTCGTGTCCGTGCTGTTTTACTTCTTCTTCTCGGTGGAACATTCCGGTCCCGGCAAGGCCGTCGCACGCGCGGGGATTCTCTTTCTGATGATCTCCTTCGGCGCCGCCTTCGGCTACACCGTGATGGCCCGCATGTCGCTGTTGATTGGTCGCCTGACCGATCTGATTGAATTCTCAGACGCCTCCTACGGACGCCCCACGCTCTGGCTGGTGCTCCTGACCGTCGCCACTCTGATTGTCCTCAGCCGCCGCGCCAGCACCCATCCACCGAATCAGTAGGCGCCCGGTGCCGTCGTCCGTCACTCGTCTCTCGTCGTTCGCAAAAGCAGCTCGGCGACGACCCTGCGCGTCATTTCGTCCCCACGAGACGCTTCACGAGATACGAAATACGGTCTCCTGGAGATTGGCTTCACGCTTCACGAACGACGTTCCTCAAGGCTGTTGCGCCTGAGAAGTTTGCTCCGTTACAATGCCGCCACTATGGAATCCACACC
This sequence comes from uncultured Nitrosospira sp., assembly GCA_900696505.1. Lineage (GTDB taxonomy): Bacteria > Nitrospirota > Nitrospiria > Nitrospirales > Nitrospiraceae > Nitrospira_A. The sequence goes on along the minus strand of CAADGJ010000198.1, from coordinate 8,273 downwards.
GACCATGACTGCCAAAGATCCCAAGCAGTATCCGCTGCTGCGCAATCTGCAATTTTCGCCGATCAAGGAAGGGGAGGAGCAGTTCATCGTGCTCTGGGACCCCACCGGATTGAGCAAGGAACGCCTCGTCCTGCCGTTGAATTATTTCTTCATCGTACAGCACCTCGACGGAGAGCACAGCGTGCAGGACATCGGGGCCATTTATCTGAAGCGCTTCGGCGAATTCCTGATGCCGAATAAGGTCGAGCAGTTATTGGCCGATCTGGACACCAAACTCTTTCTCGAAGGGGAGCGCACCGAGCAAGCCAAGCAGCAGGCGCTGGCTGCCTATCGCATGGCCCCTTCCCGCTCAGCGCAGTTCGCCGGCCGCAGCTATGAAGCCGATCCCGCGAAGTTGCGCGCCCAGATCAACAATTTTTTCGTGTCGAAAGAGGGACCGGAGGTGAAGGCCTCCGAACATAAGGGCAAACTCATCAAGGCGCTCGTCGCGCCCACCTACGAGATGAAACAAGCCGGACCGATTTATGCCTGGGCGTATAAGGAACTGCAGGACGCCCAGAAGCCTGATTTCTACGTGCTGATCGGCACCGCTCACTCCGGGCTCGAGCATCCAGTAGCCGTCACCGACAAGGATTTCCAGACACCATTGGGGCTCGTGAAGGTCGAACGCGCGGTCACCGACCGCCTGCGCGAACAGATCCCCGCCGCTTTCACCGACGAATTGGCACATCATAATGAACATGCATTGGAATTTCAGTTGCCGTTCCTGCAAGAGACTCTCGGCCAAGACCAGGCCTTTACCATTGTTCCGATCCTCACGGCGTTTTCGGCGGACAGTCTGCGCGATCCGCAGATCCGGGAGCAGGTCGAGACGTTTCTTCAGACCTTAAAAGACGCGCTCGCCGCTACCGGCAAATCGTATTGCGTCGTGGTCGGGGCGGAACTCGCCCATATCGGCATGCGCTACGGCGACTCGGCGCCGCCGACCGACTTCTCCTTCCATCGCTGCATGCAGACCGACCTCGAGATGCTCAAACATGTCGAGAATCGAGACCCGGAAGAATTCGCCAAGTTCATTCAGAAAGAAAACGACCAGCGCCGCATCTCCGGCTTCTCGCCGATCTACTCGATGCTGCGGTTGATTCAGGCGGAAACAGGGCAGGTGCTGCGGTACGATCGCGGGATCACGGATCAGTATAATTCGACCGTGACGTATGCCAGCATGGCCTTCTTCTAGGGCAGGCTGCTGAAAAACCCCGCCACCTGCGTTCTCAGCTCGACAAAATCCTCAACGTAGCCAGAGGCTACGCCTCCGGTTTTCTCTCGCCTGCGGCCTTGCTGGACGGGCTTTTTGAGCAGCCTGCATGTGAAGCGCCCCATCGTTCTCGCGTCGCTCAGCTCGCTCAACGTAGCGCAAGGCTACGTCTCACTCCTTCGCTAGCTGCGGCCTCGATGGACAGTCGTTTTGACCGTTCCTCGGGAAACCTGCGAAATAAACTGCTGTCCTTCCTTCTCGGCCTCACACTACGCCTGCGGCTTCGCCGGATAACCGATTGAGCAACCAGCACCCAATTTCAACACCTCAGCACAATTCAGAATTATCGTGCGACTCTCAGTACACGTGTGTGCGTTCATGCTCCGCAGGGTATGGCACAGGAGGGGAAAAAGTCCGCCCAGCGCGGCCGCAGCGAGCGAAGGGACGAGGCGTACCCTTGCGGTATGTCGCAGGGAGACGAGCGACCGAGAACGCCGCTGGACGACCTTTGTGAACAGTCTGCTAGTAGAGAGGGACGCCGCCGACAGGATCAGTATATCGTGTCGGCGTTGTGTAGCGGTCCCAGGTAGTGACGGCGCCCTGTTCGAAGTAGACACGAAAGGCACTGGTGATGCAGGCGTTGCGTCCGATCGGCGGATAGAGCCAGACCGTGACTGTGCGCCCCTCATCCACCACGTCCTTCTTGCACACCGGCGAACCAAGGGCCAGGTACACCTGATCCTCCGTCATGCCGCGAAGGATGTTGCCCTTATCAATCGCCCAGCGCACGCTCTCGGGATACGAAGGATAGTGCTCCGCCATGAGGCGTTGCCGGTGACTGTCGCAGGCCGGTAGGAAGAGGGCGCAGACCACCAGATTCGTCAGCAGAGCGATGCGTGACAGTCCCACAAGTCAGCCTCCATGGTGACTCCCAATCTCTAACCTCTGTCCAGGGTGCCAGCTGAAACAGGGCGCGAAAGCAGGATCTCCATCAAACATTGAACGGGGAATGTACTACCAAAAACCGAATCATAGGAAACCGAGGGAGCAGCGAACAGCTGACCGTCACTCGTATCAACCGCCAGGCAACTCTTTCACTGTCCTGCACATCGCTTCCGAAGGATCGCAGTCTATGTCGCACCGGCTCTTGAGACACATGAGCGGGCAGCCTTGCGGTCCTGACACTACGACAATGCCATGCGCCTGTGCGCCAGAAACGGCTAGCGGGAAAAGAAGGTGGATAAGCCTGGTTCCTTGCGAAGCCGTTCATAAATTTTCTTCGCAACAAACTCATTCCCACGTTCCGTGAAATGCCAATCCGGTCCATACAGACCCGGAAGCTCGGCCCTCGGAAGTGCCTGAAAGTCGTCGAACAAATTGATGAACGGAATCCCCTGCGCAGCTGATTCCGCCTCCAGGAACGCTCTCCATTCCGCCGAGATGCCGGTGCGTACTTCATCCAGGACAGGGAACCAGACCAGTAGGAGACGGCTGCCCTTTAGGGAATTCCTGTGCACAAGATCTTCAAAGATTTTCCGAAGCACCGTCTGGGTTTCAGCCCTGGTATCTGTTTGGCGCGCGGCTGCGGCATCACTCCCGGTCGGGATAAGCTTCCGCAAGGCCTTCCGCACGAACTGCACCGTGCGGAGCTGGTTTAGGTTTCCCATCTGCGTCGTAACCCAAGAGAGGTCATACGTCCCGCGCGGCACTGGGACATTTTCGACGACCAGCATACCGTCACGCTCTTTCAGTACGGGTTTCGCATAGCCGTAAAATCGATCGGACGCCATGCGGAAAAAATCATCTGTAATAAAAGCGAGGATGTGGATCTGATGGTCAAATGATTCACCGTCGCGTCGGTACCAGAGATAGGCTTGATCTACTCCATACCCGCCTTGCCCCATATTGACGGTTTCGAGACGGCCGTCGAATGAGACGAGACGCTCACACCAGGCATCCGAATTGTCCACACCATATCCCAACGTGAACGAATCACCCGAGCACACCACACGCACCTTGCCATCTGGGACGGCATGGGTGAAGGACTGGGTATTTCTGAACCCCTGGCTGTTGATGAGCAGATTCTTCCCAGGCCCGTACAAATCCGCGATGCGTACATTGGGCACGTTCCGCCAGCCGAGATCCGCGTCATACTGCGTGTGCTTGCGCTCGGCAAGCGGCGAGGTCGTCATGATGTCGTAGAGCACGATCGCCACGCTCGCGAATCCCTCCATCGCAACCAACAGCACGCCGAGGATGAGGACATTCGCGGCAAAAAGCCGCACATATCTGCTCCATCTGGAGAAAGTAGTCATACGTCGGTACGGTGGTGGCGTGGGGCAATGAGAGACAACACTGTCCTGCAGGTAGAGAACCGGGGCGGCACCAGAGGCTCGGGCCGTGTTACTCCTTCACTGTCACCTTCATGCGGATCGGTTCCAGGGGGTTGTCGCGTTCGTCACAGGGCATTTTCGCGATCATATCGATGACCTCAATGCCCCGGATGATTTCGCCGAAAATTGAGTAGCGCCGATCGAGACCGCCATTGTCCTGCAGCGAAATGAAAAACTGAGAGCCGTTGTCGTTGAAGTCGCGCGTGCTGTTGCCGTCGCGAGGCATCTTCGCCATCGAAATCGCGCCGCGTTTATGAGGCCGGTCGTTGGTTTCAGGGTTGAGAAAGTATCCGGGACCTCCGGTGCCGTGCAGCAGGCGGTCCGGCGTCTTGCTCAACGGATCACCGCCTTGAATGATGAAGCCCGGCACCACACGATGGAACGTGGTGTCGTCATAAAAGCCCATCTTCGCCAGGTTGATGAAGTTTTCGACGTGACGCGGGGCATCGTCCGGGTAAAAACGGATCCGGATTTCACCGAAGGGCGTGATGATCGTGGCACGTGGATCTTTTTTCTGAAATTGCATGGTCATGGGGCAAATGTAACAGGCCGGCGATTCCATCGGCAAGAGGGCGGATTGCGTGATTTCTCCCGATGAACGGCGTATTCTGTCGCCGCAATCATCCGGCCGCTATTCACGAGTCAATGGCATGAGACCGAGGCGGCCACAACTATGTGCAGACTGATCAGAATGGCGTTCCGGCAAGGCCGCAGGAAGGTCGGCGACTGAGGCGTACCCTTGCGGTACGTCGCAGGGAGACGAACGACCGAGAACGCCGCCGGGCGTCATTCTGACCAGCCTGCAGGGGGAGAGAGCAGATGCCTGACACAGCCGTGCTCAATGTCGATCTGGCTGACGTGTGGAAGGAGCGGGGCCGCAAAAATTGCATTCGCACGATCGCCTGGGGCGATGAAATCACCGTGGTCCAGCAGACCGCCACCTACCTCGAAGTCACAATCACCGTCTTCCGCGAAAAACCCGACGGCAGCATTCTTCCCGAATCCATCACCGGTTACATCGAACCAACCAAATCTTCCGGCATCAAGGTGTCCGATGTGGTCCGACCCGTGGCGGACAACAAAGTCTTGAAGGTCAACTTCGTCGATGTGCAACAGGGCGACGGTATGGTCATCGAATCGCCGGACGGCAAGGTCCTCCTCATCGACGGAGGAGACAATCAGATGTTCGCCCGCTACCTCGCCGGCCGTTTCCGCAACACCAGTCTCCAGCAGCCGAAGGCCATCGACTGCATCATCGTCACCCATGGCGACGCGGACCACTTCGCCGGACTCAGTGAGATCCTCAAATCCGAAACCAACAAGGTCAAACGCAAACAACTCTTCATCCAGCCACAGCGCATCTACCACAACGGCCTCGTCAAACGCCCGACCAGGATGAACAATAAAGACGTGCCCGACACCAAGCTCCTTGGACCGACCAAGACGGTCGGGGGGACGCTCTACCTCACCGGGCTGGAAGAGAATCTGCTGGACGTCGACGACAAGGACATGAATGAGCCGTTCAGAGAATGGAAACAGACTCTGGCCGCCTACAACAGCCGCAGCCCGGTCAGCTTCCGCCGCTTGCAACTTGGAGATACCCAGGCCTTCGAATTTTTCAACCGCAACGACCTGCGCATCGACGTGTTGGGTCCCATTACGACGGATGTGGCGGGGCAACCGGCGCTGCGTTTTCTCGGTGAGCCGCCCACAGGGCCACGCATCGGGCATGACTCGCTCAATGACAGCGATGAAGGGTTCACCGGCCATTCCGCCTCCCACACCATCAGCGGCCATTCGATCGTGCTGCGCCTCAGCTACGGCGGATTCAGCTTTCTGTTTTCGGGGGACCTGAACGACGAGGCCAGTCGCTTCCTCGCCCGCGAGCACAACAAAGGCACCCTCAATCTCAGATCAGAAGTCTTCAAAGTGCCGCACCATGGATCGGCTGATTTTTCCGGTGCGTTCATTCAGTCTGTCTCGCCGATCGTCAGCGTGGTGTCCAGCGGGGACGAAAATGCGCGCAAAGAATATATTCATCCGCGTGCCACGCTCATGGGAGCGTTGGGTAAATGGTCGCGTGTGCCGGAGCCGCTCATCTTCGTCACCGAACTCGTGGCCTTTTTCCAAACCGAAGGCCCATGCCGCCTTAAGGACGACAAGGCTGCCAAAAAACGCGGCCCCTTCTTCGGCTTCAGCCGCACCGCCTATGGCCTCGTCAAAACCCGCACCGACGGGCATCGCTTCTTCGTCTACACCGACAGCGGCAACGTGCAGATGAAAGAAGCCTACGCTTACCAATTAGACAGTTCAGGTGTGCCGCAACCGGCTGAAGTGAACCGGGCGTAAAGCGATTTGATCAACACTTCGCCCATGGGCGTCACGGATGTGATGATGAGCTCATTACACCAGTGAAGCTAGCAATTTAGAGAGGTCTTGATGCAATTAGTTTCGTTCTCAGTGAGCAACTATCGGAGCATCACCACAGCCTACAAGCTACCAATCCGTCAATCGACCATTCTTGTGGGCCCGAACAATGAGGGCAAATCTAATATCCTAAAAGCGCTAGTTACTGCCCTGGAGATTTTGGGTGCAGCAGCGTCTGCAAAGATGTACAGAGGAAGATTTCTGTCGCCATATCGAGAACGCCGAGATGAGTATGAATGGACGAAAGATTATCCTGTAAATTTACAGGCGACAAATCCAAGCGGAGAATCAATTTTTGACCTTGAATTCAGGCTCAATGACGGAGAAGTCGAAGATTTCTGGCGAGAAGTAAAGAGCACTTTAGACGGAACCCTTCCAATTCAACTTTCTTTAGGTAGAAACGATCCAGGCTTCAAAGTCCGAAAAAAAGGTCCCGGGGCAGCGACCTTGTCAAAGAAAGCTGAGCCAATTGCGCGCTTCATCGCTAAACGATTGAACATTACCTATATTCCCGCAGTCAGAACATCCATGGAAGCACACAACATCGTGGCATCAATAGTCGATCGCGAGCTTTCAGTGGCTGAGAAGGACGAAAAATATAAAAATGCATTAGAAGAAATAGCAAAACTGCAACAACCAATCCTTGACCAGGTGTCCAAAAATATTCGTGACTCCCTTAAGGAGTTCCTTCCTGGCACTAGAGACGTACGCATACAGGTTACGGAAGATGCCAGGATGAGAGCCTTGCGACGCGTATACGATATCATGGTCGATGACGGCACACTCACACAACTCGAGCGTAAGGGTGATGGCGTGCAAAGTTTAGCTGCCTTGGGGCTAATGCGTCATGCCTCAGAAAGCGGAGCACTCGGTCGACAGCTTATCCTCGCTATAGAGGAGCCCGAATCTCACTTACACCCGAGCGCCATTCATACGCTTAAGAAGACGCTCGGCGTGATTGCTGAAAAACACCAAGTCGTAATGACAACTCACTGTCCAATTTTCGTTGATCGTCTAAGTCTCAAATCCAATATCATAGTGCACAACAAGAAGGCACAACCGGCTCACTCAATTTTAGAGATACGGAAGACCCTAGGTGTTCGTGCATCAGACAATTTATTGCACGCAGATTTGGTTCTTGTCGTCGAGGGCGAGGAAGATAGACGAGCTCTCATCGAACTACTAAAATACGCATCAACGACACTCACTGGAGCACTATCGCATCAAACACTCGTACTAGACTCGCTGGTTGGCGGATCTAACCTGTCTTACAAGCTGGGCCAAATCAGAGAGGCACTTTGCTCAGCATATTGCTTTCTAGATCATGACAAATGCGGAATCTCAGCTGCGCAACGTGCAGAAAATGAAGGGCTACTCTCACTAGCGGATGTGACTTTTACCACTTGTTCAGGAATGAAAGAATCAGAAATCGAAGATCTGTATGACGACAGCTTGTATGCAGGAATGTTGCAAGCGAGGTATGGTGTTTCAACACTTTCACCAAAGTTCAAAGGCGCTAACAAGTGGTCAGACAGATTACGCGAAACGTTCTTACATCAAGGGAAAACTTGGTCTGATCAAATCAAAGGAAAAGTTAAAGCCGACATTTCTGAATTAGTTGCCGCATCACCGGGCAACGCACTAAATCCATACAAGAGAGCTTCCTTCGACGCATTAGTGTCCAGCCTTGAGATCAAGCTCAAGGTGATAAAAGAAGCGCACATTTAGGAAGCGCCAGATTGACGGTACTTATCCGGCACATATGCCCCAACCAATTGAACCCAAACACTTCGATACCCAGAAGTTCGGAATCTGTTTACAGCTAACACCTTCCTTCCCCCCTTTCTTCTCACTCACACACCTGCTAAGAATGCCACCATGGCATCTCCGAAACTGTTCGAACCAATCCAAGTCGGCGGGCTCACGCTGAGCAACCGGATCGTCATTGCGCCGATGTGCCAGTATTCGGCGGTCGATGGGCACATGACCGACTGGCATCTCATTCACCTAGGCCACCTCGCCCTCTCCGGGGCGGCGGCGCTGACGATCGAAGCCACCGCCGTTGAGCCGGAGGGACGCATCACCTATGCGGATACAGGGCTCTGGAACGATGCCACTGAAGCTGCCATGGCACGCACGATCGAGAGCATCCGCCGTTGGTCGGACATCCCCCTCATCATCCAGCTGGCCCATGCAGG
>CAADGJ010000197.1 GCA_900696505.1 uncultured Nitrosospira sp. | reverse complement strand
CAGAAATGTCAGCGCGTCGATGTTGATTTAGAGCCTCGCCGTGCCACCGATGCTTCCGATCACACCGTGCTTTGGGCCGACTTCGATATGTAATGCCACCGTACTCTACCTCGCGTGCTACAGGACAGGAGCACCCAGTGCCCCTGCCCTGAGGGTTCGATCTACTGCAATACCTCGACCGGTTCCAACAATAATTGCTCGGCCATCCGAGTACGTCGATTCTGTTCGATCAACGGATCCACGATCGATCCGCAATTAATACACCGCCAGACAAACGTTTCCGGCGAAAAATCGGGTCGCCATTCATCAACCATTAGTCCTTTGCATCGTCCGCATGTCATGGTGTCCACCTCCTTAGGATGTGCCTCCAACGCGTGAAGGCCGTGCCCATGTGAGGGAGAGACTAACAGTGGGAGATTAAAGAGGTGTTAGTGCGACGTTAAAATGAATTAATCAAAATTTCCCCGCGATATCAGGAGCTTCACTTGTCCTGCTTAGACAAATTGAGAAGCAGCGAGGAACATTCTGTATAAAATCTGACGTGAAATGAGAGTCGAAATGGAGCGACGCTTGCGACAAGAAGTCGAATTCTTCCCTCCTTCAGATTGAGCCCACTCAGTTACCTCATGGTCTACGCGCAGAACCGTTGAGTTTCTTGACAGAACTCCGACCATCCTTTATCGATTGAACTGGCGACAGACGCGAGCTTTCCGAAAAATGTATTGCAGGCCACATCGGCACCGGAATGTGCTGGATGACGTCCGCACAGGATGTATAGATCGTCGCGCGAGCCCTATCCCGCGCGTGTGAAGGAGACAGGCCCTGAGAGGCGCCGATTATTGGATATGGCACAACCGTTGACTTGCCCGCAGTGCGGCCAGGATAAAGTTTTCCGTTCCCCCTGCTCGACTCTCATGGAGCGGTTGCAGTCGCTCGCCTGCATGTCACCGTTTCATTGCCAGTCATGCAGCTTTCGTTTCTCGGCGTCCCGCTTCGGCTATCGGTACCCGGCTCGAATGATTGATCGTCGCGAGCACCTGCGTATTCCTGTCCGCCTGTTTTTGTCGTTTTCCGGGGGAAAGGTGCGGGGGGAGGGGACGGTGCGGGATATTTCAATGGGCGGTTGCATCATTGAAAGTCAGGCATCGGTGCATGAGGACGATATCTTTTACCTGCAAATCGTGCTGGAGAATGAACAGGCTCCCATCGAAGTCGCTGCCATGGTCAGATCGGTGAGTTCTCGCGGTATCGCCTTCAAATTTCTGCGGTCAGCCCAAGAAAATAAGCGCCTACTGGCGTTCGTACAGTCCAAGACGGACTCGGTCGGACCTCGTTCTCCTGCCTAACGACTCTCCGCTACGCAGCATCGCCTCGCGAATCCCACGAAACTTCAGGAGATCCCGAGATCCATTCTGCTAGAGTGGAGTTTCCCAGGCAGAGGCCTGTGGGTATTCCGTCGTGAGACGTTCGTGTTCCGCGTGATCGAAATCTTCTATGATGAGGTCTGCCTGACTCAATGGTTCCGGGCAAGCAGGTGACGACAGGAAATCGACATAGTCCTGGGCTTTAGCTCGGGTAGCAAAGCGGCAGAGACCATATTCCGGCATATGGGACGAAGGGTGCCAGAAGGCCAACCCGATCGAGCTGCCTTGGAAGATTCCCAAGGCACGGTGCCGAACCTGAAAGCCTCCCGGAGTATCGGTAGAACGATCGAGCGCCATAAGATTCCGTTGCGACCCAATAACCTTACCCGCTGCGAAGTATAACAAGGTTGTGAGCGAAGCGACATCTCAAGCGGTGGGCGGCAGACTGGATGATTGACTTCGTCGACAAAAGCCTTAGATCTTGAAGAAGCGCTGTCACCGTTCGGCGCGGAGGAGGAGCGATGATCTCAATGACACGATTGATGGGCGCAAGTTTTTTACTCGCCGGTCTGCTGGCCTTGTCCGGATGCGGCTACAACGATCTCCAAGGGCTGGATGAGGACACGAAAGCCACGTGGAGCGAAGTGATCAACCAGTACCAACGTCGGGCCGATCTCATTCCGAACTTGGTCAACACGGTCAAGGGATATGCGGCGCATGAAAAGGATACGTTGGAAGGCGTGGTGCAGGCGCGCGCCAAGGCGACCAGCGTGCAGATCACGCCGGAGTTACTCAAAGACGAAGCCGCCTTCAAGAGGTTTCAAGAAGCGCAACAGAGTTTATCGAGTGCCCTGGGGCGCCTGCTCGCACTTGCCGAGAATTATCCCAATCTCAAGGCAGATCAAGGATTCCGTGACCTTCAAAGCCAACTCGAAGGAACCGAAAATCGCATCACCGTCGCGCGCAAGCGATACATCGACAAGGTGGCGGAGTTTAATAAGATGGTCCGCTACTTTCCCACGAATCTGACGGCCAAGTTTCTTCTCCATTTGGACGAAAAAGCCAACTTCACCGTGGCCGATGAAAAGGCTGTGGCCAAGCCACCGGAAGTGAAGTTCTAGCGTCGGCTTCCTGTGACAGGAGCAATGGCGATGCGGCTGATGGGCCGAGCAGGGTGGGCTGTCCTTGCCGGATGGCTATGGTTCACGCTGGTGCCGAGCCTTCCGGCCCGTGCTCTTGATGTACCTCCGCTCAGCGGCCGCGTGGTCGACCTCGCGCATGTCCTGCCCCCCGCCACCACGGCTCAATTGTCCGAGACCCTCCAGGCGCATGAATCAAAGACCTCCAATCAGGTCGCAGTACTGATTGTTCCTTCATTAGAGGACGAACCGCTGTTCGATTTTTCCCACCGTGTCGCGACGACCTGGAAGTTAGGCGCCAAAGGCACCGACAATGGCGTTCTGCTCCTCATTGCGATCAAAGAACGTAAAATTCGTCTGGAAGTCGGATACGGGCTGGAAGGAGTCTTGACGGATGCGCGATCGGCGCAAATCATCCGCAATGAAATCGCTCCCAAATTTCGCGCCGGTGATGTCCCGGCCGGCGTCACGGCCGGTGTACAGGCTGTCCTGCACACTATTGAAGGAACCTATAGGGCACCAGAATCGCCGACCGCTGTTCATTCCGATGGTGAGGTGATCGGCAATACGATTGTTGCCGTCATTGTAGGCGTGGTCATAGGTCTCTTCTTCTCTCGGGCTCACCGCGTACTGGGTCCCGTTGCAGGAGGGGGACTCTCGTTTCTGGTCGCACCGTGGGTCATCCCAGCTCTTATCGCCGGCGCCGCAAGCGTGGCGCTGGTCAGTTTGATGAGTGGATTGGGACAAGCGAGCGGAGGAGGACGGCGAAGCCGCAGCGGTCCATTCGATGACACCTGGTTCAGCACACGGCATGGGGGGTGGGGATCGGGCGGACTGGGCGATTCCTTCGGAGGATCGGGCGGCTTCTCGGGCGGCGGCGGTGATTTCGGAGGAGGAGGGGCCAGTGGCGACTGGTAGTAAGCCGGCACTCACTGAAGCTGAGCGGGCGCGTGTCGAGGCGGCCGTACAGGCCGCCGAGCAGCACACGAGCGCGGAGATCGTACCCCTGATCGTGGGGCGATCAGGGCTCTATCGCGAAGCGCATCATCGTGCCGGCCTATTGAGTGCCGTGCTGGCGTTGACGGTACTTGTGACGATCGAAACCGCCTGGTTGCCTTGGGGATGGCAGGCTTCGAATGCCGTGTGGTTAGTCGGCATCACGGTGCTCGCCTATTCCGTTGGCGTCTGGGTTGGAACCTGGCCCATGCTTCTGCGGCTCTTCACTTCCCGGGACCGCATGCGTCACAAAGTGCACATGCGCGCGGAACGGGCCTTTGCTCAACAGGGCCTTGCACAAACCCGTGAACGGACCGGGCTGTTGCTGATGGTCTCATTGCTAGAGCGACAGGTCTATATCCTGCCGGACCAGGCACTGCAGGGGCGCATTTCAGTGGATCAGTGGCAGGACATTGTTTCGGTCGTGGTGGAGCGTATGAAGGTCGGTGACCTCGCTGGTGGTCTCTGTCATGGAATCGAAGCCGCCGGAGTTCTTCTCGCTCGGGCCTGTCCTTCCCGTGAGGGCGATAATCCCAACGAGTTGCCGAATGCGGTGATACAAGATCTGTGACGGCTGGATTCTGTCGGACAATAGACGGCCTCACTCCATTCCGCTACAATTCCGCCAATGTCCGATCCCGCCGCGACTCCTGAACCATCTCAACCAGCTGTCGATGAAACCCATTCCGTCGTCAAGGCGGCGGGTCTGATCGGCATCGCCACATTTTCCAGCCGCATTCTCGGATTTGTCCGGGACATGGTGTTGGCCAGGCTGTTCGGCGCCACGCCGGCCGCGGACGCGTTTTTTGTCGCCTATCGCGTGCCCAATCTGCTTCGCGAATTGTTCGCGGAAGGATCGATGTCCGCGGCCTTCATTCCCGTCTTTACCGAATATCACACCTTGAAAGCCAAGCGTGACGCCTGGGAGTTGGCTAGTGCGACCTTCACGACGCTCCTCACCATCGTGACCGCCGTGACGCTGGTCGGGATTCTGGCTGCGCCCGGCATCGTATGGCTGCTGGCCCCGGGGTTTCGAGAGAGCGTCGACAAGTTGGCCTTAACGACGCTGTTGACGCAGCTGATGTTTCCCTACCTGATCTTTATCAGTCTGGCGGCTCTGGCGATGGGGATTCTGAATTCGTTACGTGACTTTGCAGCGCCGGCCTTCTCTCCGGTCTTTTTCAATATTTTTACGATCGCCTGCATGCTCTTCCTATCGCCGTGGTTATCCGAGCCGATCCTTGCGGTGGCCATCGGCATTGTCGTCGGCGGGGTGGCGCAGTTTGCCATGCAGCTTCCTGGGTTAAAAAGACGCGGCATGTTGTTCGGCCTGCGGTTTAACCCGGGCCATCCCGGAGTGAAACGCATCGGACTTCTGATGGTGCCGTCACTGCTGGGGTTGTCAGTGACCCAAATCAATATCACGGTGAGCACGATCCTCGCGTCCTATTTCGCCGGCGGGCCCACGTATTTGTTTTACGGGATGCGGTTGATTCAGTTTCCGCTCGGTATTTTTGGTGTAGCACTCGCCACGGCTATTCTCCCCACTCTGTCGGCGCAGGCTGCGCGCGGAGCACTGGATGAATTGCGGACGACCATCGGGTTCGGCCTCAGGATGATTTTTTTCATCATCCTCCCGGCCATGGCCGGGCTGATCCTCCTGCGGTACCCGATCGTGCATTTGGTGTTTGAGCACGGATCCTTCACCAAGACCGACACCCTGGCGACAGCGACCGCGCTGCTCTGTTACGCCGTCGGACTCTGGGCATTTGCCGGAGTCCGTATTATCGTGTCCGCCTTTTATTCCCTGCAGGATACGCGGACTCCGGCCATAACAGCGGGGATTGCCGTCGGGGCGAATATTGGCTTGTCTCTCTGGTTGATGACGATTCTGGACGCCGCAGGCTTGGCGCTGGCCACGGCATTGGCCTCGATGCTGAACGGAAGTATTCTCGTAGCCGTGTTGCATCGGCGCTTGGGGCGGGTGGATTGGGGTGCTGTCGTGCGATCGGCCGGCCGGGTACTGGCGGCCTCCATTCCAATGGCCGGCATCTGTCTGTGGGTGGCGAGCGCGCCCCTGTGGATGGAAACCGGTCAATGGATCGTGAAGTCCGTCATGCTGTTTGGGGGGATCGGGTTCAGCGTCATCGCGTATCTCGGCATGCATCTCATGCTAGGGTCGGACGAGCTGGATGTGGTCATGGGATTGGTCAAGCGTAAACTCGGCCGGGTCGCGCGAAAATTCGGGGTCGCATGAAATGACGGAGACGAGGACCTTTAAAACGTCTTGGGGGTGGATGACCGTCACGGCTTCTGCAAAGGGAGTGACGTCCATTGATTTGTTTCCGTCTGTTCGCACCGTTCGTCATGATTCACACAGAGACGAGGCCGCGGCGTCTATTGTGAAAGAGGCGCAAGCCCAGCTCTTGTCTTATCTCGACGGGGAGCGTCGCGAGTTTGCGCTGCCTATCGATTGGTCTGCCGGCACCTCGTTTCAGCGGAAGGTGTGGAAGGCGATCGCGGGGATTCCTTACGGCCGCGTGCGATCCTATCAGTGGGTGGCCATGCGTGTGGGTGGGAAGCAGTATGCCAGAGCCGTGGGCATGGCGCTGGGAGCGAATCCGGTACCTATCGTCGTGCCCTGTCACCGCATCATTGCGCATGACGGCTCCTTGGGCGGGTTTTCGAGCGGATTACCGTTGAAGCGGCGTCTGTTGGGTTTGGAAGGGACATTGACGCAATTGCGCAATGCCCGATAGGTGCGAACGATTGTGGCGAACTCGAGATGAAGGCGGTCATCCAGCGTGTCACACGGGCGTCAGTCGAGGTAGAAGGGCAGGTCGTCGGTCGCATTGGCCTCGGACTGCTCGTGTTATTGGGCGTGGCCAAGGGTGATGGAGAAGGCGATCTCTCCTATCTTGTGGAGAAGGTACAAGCCCTACGGATTTTTAATGACGATCAGGGAAAAATGAACCGCTCCCTGCGTGATGTCGGAGGAGCGCTGTTGGTCGTCTCGCAATTTACCCTGCTCGGTGATACCGCGAAGGGGCGCCGGCCGGGGTTTGACCTAGCTGCTCCGCCGGAGGCGGCGCGTGCATGGTATGACGAGGCTGTCCAGAGACTACGCCACGAAGGCCTCAAGGTGGAAACGGGCGTCTTTGGCGCGCACATGCAGGTGGAACTACTCAATGACGGGCCAGTCACGTTTATTGTGGATAGCCGGCGACCGGGAGCACACGCGGACCTCAAGTCTTGATCCGGGATGCCGATAAGGAGTCAGAGAGAAAGTCCGCTCGGATTGAGAATGGTCTGGTATACTATTTTCACAGGGCAAGGATTGCCCGGGAGGTCGAGATGGGAAGTCCCGTGTCTCGCAGCCATCCGCTCCGGCAGCTCTTCGGAGCATTGACGGAGAAAAGTTTCACCGAACACCTCGGGTGGCCCGATCTGAACGTCACCGAGTACGTCTCCAACCTGCTCGTCGAATTCGCGCACACCGATCAACTCTACAAAATCCAGAATACCCAGGGCCGTCCGCTCGACTCGGTCGTCGAGATGTTATTTGAGTCCGAAGTCTTGTTGGAGGCACAGTCGTTCGAACGTGAGCGTGACGTGCATCGCCACATCGGCGACTTTACGCTGTTTATGACCGGGCTCTTTCCGGAATATCTCCGCCGCCTCAAGAGCGTGGGGAGAATCTATCACAAGGATTTTCTGGTCGATTACGTGAAAGCCGGGAAGCGGTCCTATGGCCTGGTCGCGGAATTTGGTCATTACGATCCCGAGCAGGATACTCCGTTGTTCCGCAAGCTGTCAGAAAACTTTGAGCTCTGTGTGACCGGACTGGGATTTGTCCGGTCTGACTTGGACCGTATGCAAGATCCTGCCTGCCGTCGCGTGAAAGATCTGCTCCTCAATTGAAGCGCCTACGACCGGTTCTCCTCGTTCACGGTGGCGCGGGACGCCGCGCCATGACCGTTGCTCAAGCCGCCTGCGTGGAACGCACGTTGGCCGAAGGCCATCGTCTGTTGCAGGCCGGTGTCCCGGCGTTGTCTGTGGTCGAAGAGGCCATTCGATTGTTGGAAGACTCCGGTCTGTTTAATGCGGGGCGCGGCTCCAATCGCCAACTCGACGGCGTACGCCGGATGGATGCTTCGATCATGGAGGGCCGGGACCTTCGCGCAGGCGCGGTGGCTTCCATCGAGGGCATCCTTCATCCCGTCACCGCCGCCCGGCTCGTCATGGAAAAAACCGCGCATGTCTTACTGGTCGGGAAGTCCGCCAGTCGCTTTGCAGACTATTTTGGACTCGAGCGCGCTCCGCGTTCGAGGCGAAGCCTGACAGCCCAGCCCAAGCAATTGAGACCAGCAGCGGGGGTGAGTCGAACGTTGCAGCTGCATCAGGCCATTGTGAAAACCGGCCGCCTTCGTGCAAGGAGCTTAGGAAAAGAAACGGTAGGCGCGGTGGCGTTGGATGTGAAGGGAACCGTGGCAGCCGGCGCGTCGACCGGTGGTGTCGATGTGATGTTGCCTGGCCGAGTCGGCGATACGCCACTGATTGGCTGCGGGGTCTATGCCGACAATGACGCCGGTGCCGTATCCATGACCGGATTGGGAGAGAGCATCATTCGGGTTGCCGTCGCCAAGGAAATTGCGGATGGGTTGGCGACCGGTCTGAGCCCGGTGGCCGCGGCCAACCGCGTGCTGCGAAAAGTAGTGGAGCGCGTTCAAGGTGCAGCCGGCGTCTTAGTGCTCTCGCCGGACGGCCGGTGCACGATTCGCCACAGCACCCCGCATATGATTGCCGGGATCATCGGCCCGGACGGACGCGCGATTGTGCGCGACCGGTTTGCCTAGCGCAGTCATCGGCTGATACAGTGACACGAGGTCTCAGCCTATGCCGGCGCTTTTTCATCTTGCCTTTCCCGTCCACGATTTGGCCGCTGCCAAACAATTCTACGTCGAGGGGCTCGGGTGTGTCCTGGGGCGGGAATCTCCAACGGCCGTCACCTTCGGCCTCGCCGGGCATCAACTCGTCGCCCACCTCTCTGAAGACGAACTCGATCGGCAGAAGGGTATCTATCCTCGCCATTTCGGGCTGGTGTTGACGCGGGAGGAAGAATGGCAGGCGCTGGCCGATCGCGCGGAGGCCCAGCATCTTACGTTTTATCAACAGCCACGCCGCCGGTTTCCCGGGACACGAATCGAGCATCGCACGTTTTTCCTGGAAGACCCGTCAGGAAATCTGCTCGAATTTAAGTATTACGTCCACGAGTCGGCGATTTTCGGAGAGCGCGACTACACGTCGGTCGGCCAATCCACATAGTGCTGGCGTTGCGCGTGACGAGTGAATGGTATTACTCCACAGGAACGACTTCGAGACTTTCCGGAGGGAGTCGGTTGATCGAGGCCGCTTTCCGGCCGTTCCCTCTCTCCAGCCAGCGAACGATGTGGCGTTGCCGTCGAGTGAGATAGGCGGTGTGCCGAATCGGGTCATAGCGACGAGGGGACGGAAGAATCGCGGCCAGCAGGGCTGCCTCCTCGATCGTGAGATCCTCGGCGGACTTTCCGAAATGGTGGCGCGCCGCCGCTTCCGCTCCAAAGACGCCCTGGCCCCATTCGGCGACATTCAAATACAGTTCGAGAATCTGCTTTTTCGTCAGATGGTGTTCCAGGGAGCGGGTGATCAAGGCCTCCCGGGCTTTCCGCAGCAGAGACCGTTCGGATGACAGGTAGAGATTTTTCGCCAGCTGCTGCGTGATGGTACTGCCCCCGCGTTTGAATTCGCCGACCTCCAGATTGTAGAGCGCCGCGTCCTTGATGCCTTCCCAGTCAAATCCTTCGTGCGCGAAAAAGGAGGCGTCTTCAGCCGCGACGACAGCACGTTGGAGCGCGGGCGAAATCCGGGACAGGGGAACCCAGGCGAATTTGATGTGCAGCGGATGGCCTTGTTCCTTGGCTTGGGCCCGCCGGGCTTCCATCACCGCCGTTTCTGTGGGGTGATGTTTCGCCAGCCGCGAGACGTCGGGCAATGTGGCCAGCCAATACAACGCCAAGGCGGCGGCCGGCAAACCGATGAGCACGGTCATCCAAAACAGTATCCGCCCGAAGAGACTGCCTGTTGACTTGCTCATTCCCTACACTCTATCTATGAGCCTACGAGATGGCTCACTTGTCCTCTGTGGCTCAAGTTGACGCCCATCCCGCATTGCTGCCTGACGCGATCATTATGAAACTACTCAGCGCCGAGTTTATCAAAAGTTCCGTGTCCCCAGAACAGTTTCCTGCCGATCACCTGCCGGAAATTGCGTTCGTGGGACGATCGAATGTCGGGAAGTCCTCGCTGATCAATTCGCTCTTGCATCGCAAGAAACTGGCGAAGGTCAGCAAGACGCCGGGCAAAACGCGCGCCGTCAATTTTTTTACCGTTCGTACTTCCGATCCGAAGCTGCCACTCTTGTCACTGGTCGATCTGCCGGGATATGGCTATGCCAAGGTCTCCAAAACGATGCGCGCGCAATGGGGCCCGATGATCGAACAATATCTGGAACAGCGGCAATCGCTCGGCGCGGTGATTCTGCTGATCGAGTCGCGCGTCTGGATGCCGCAAGATGTCATGACGATCCAGTGGGTGCAGTCGCTGGGTTGTGGCCTCATCATCGTGCTGACGAAGGCGGATAAGTTGCGACAGAGCGAGCGGAAACCGACTCTCACCGAAGTGCGTGTCGCTTGCGGGCTGCCGGCGGAAGTGCCGGTTCTTTTGTATTCGGCCGAAACCCACGAGGGGCGGGACGCGTTATGGGGCGAGATTCGTGCGCAGTTTAATGGATTGCAGAAACACGAATCTGGCACAAGAGAACTTCGATAGCACGCTTGTATCACATCGCAAAAGAACACTCCCGCAGGATGCTCAAAAAGACCGTCCAGCAAGGCCGCAGCGAGTGAAGGGCCGAAGCGTACCCTTGGAGGTACGTTGAGGGTCTGAACGAGGCGAGAACGCTGCTGGCGGACTTTTTCAGCATCCTGTTAAAACTTGATCTCGATGTAGGCCTTGTTTTTCAGATCGGCCATCCAAATCTGATATTGGTCTTCGGTCTTCTGCTGAAACACGAGGGACTGGATTTCCGCCTTCACTTGTTCGAACGGGCGAAACTGGCGCGGCTTTTTGTCATCGACGCGCACGATATGCAGCCCCTCAGCCGTTTCTACGATTCCTGTAATCTGCCCCACCGGCACCGAGGTGAGCGCCTGCTCCAGTGCCGGAATCAGTTCCCCTTGCCGGACCAGTCCTAACCGCCCGCCGCGCGAAGCGTCTGCGCCATCGGAAAAACGCAGCGCCAGATCTTCAAAGGGTTCGCCTTGTTTGAGCGTCGCAAGGAGGGCTTCGGCCCGACCCTGCGCCACGGAGAGGCCGTCCGGTGTCCGCGGTTTGATGAGAATTTGGCTCAACTGGTATTCCTCGGGGTAGGCGAAACGATCCTGGTGCTCCTCGTAGTACCGCTTCATTTCCGAATCGGCGACCATAATCAGCCCTCGAACTTCCCGGTCGACGACACGCATCAACGTCAGCTGTTCACGAACGCTTCTGGTGGTGTTGGGGTCTGCCTGGTTGAGGGCTTCGCCCTGTTTTTTCATTTCCTGCACGGCCTGCGTGACTTCCTGGTCGGACACCTCCACGCCCTTGTTCTTCGCGGCCTGGAGCTGCAGCTTGCGCTCGATCATCTTCGTGACGGCCATCGCTTCCGCGGTCTTGAGGCGGCGTTCGAGATCCTCGCCGCTGTACAGCTTGCGAAGGCGCTCCTGATCGGGAAGCAAGTCGCGCTTGAGCTCGGAGAGCATGATCAGGTCGGTATTCACGACTGCGACAATACGGTCTTCCAACTTCGCGGCATCGACCGGACCGGCCGGGAACAGCCCTACCCAGACGTAAAGGCATAGGCCGGCCAAAGCCGGTCGGCTGAGCGATTGCAGAGAGGTTGGTCTCACGGCGCGGACACAATGAGAAAGGAAAGACAATCGGGCATTCATCACGGTAAGGGGATTGTACACAATCGAGACTTCAGAAAGGGAGCGATCTTGCGATGAAAAGGAAGGAGGCGTGAACACGGAACGCGGGCAGGAAGCCGTTGCGCAGGAGGTTAGGGGCGCCCTGGTTCATCGGTCACATAACGGGCCGCATCAGCCATGCGAATCGTCGCACCGGTGCGGAGTTCGGCAAAGACATCATCAAGGCGTTTCCGCCGCTTCTCAGCCAGGAGTTCCTGGCGAAGCCGTTCACGGGTGGCCTGGTCGGCCTGTAAAATTTCCGGCTCCAGGGGACTGACCTTCATCAGATAGTAACCCTTGTCGGTCTTGATCGGATCGCTGAGGACGCCGGGGTGCAGCGACGGAATCAACGCGTCCAGTTCAGGCTCCAGCAGGCCCTTTCGATAGGGGCCGAGGTCGCCGCCTTTGGCGCGGCTGCGTTCGTCGATCGAATAGCGCAGGGCAAAGCGGGTGAAGTTCCCGCCGCCTTCCACCTGGCGCTT
>CAADGJ010000196.1 GCA_900696505.1 uncultured Nitrosospira sp. | reverse complement strand
GAAGGATAGTACCCCCAGCCACTGCTATACGGCCACGTCGGCAGGACACCCACAAGCAACAGAATGAGAATAACCAGGACGATGTTAGGCATGGAGCGCTCCTTTCTGTGAGATGTCTCACAAGGTACTGGGAATCTAGGCAGGCAGAGACTAGGAAAATCCCCTGGAAGGAGGTCAATGAACCCAAGAACCGGGAGTCTACAGCGGTGTCTCCTGTGATCGGATCAACGGGCCTGTATGTTCGGATAGCCCCTTCATCGCAGATTGAATGGCGCCGTACAGTTGATCACCGGCGGCTTCCTTCGGGAGCAGGACTGACGCCCCCGCGGTTCGCATGGCCTCCTGATTATCTACTGAAGCATTCACCGACATACCAATGACGATGGTGTCCGGAAGGGCGGTTCGTATCTGCGCAGTGGCTTCGATCCCGTTCATCAGCGGCATATTGATATCGATCACCACCACCGACGGCTTCAATCTCCGCGCTAACTCCAGCGCTTCCTGCCCATTGGCAGCCTCAGCAATCACCTCAATATCCGGACAGGCATCCAGCATCAGACAGAGCCCCTGCCGCACCATGGCATGATCATCCGCCACCAGGACCCGATAGGGAACGGACTTGCAATGACCGGTGCTGGGTGCGCGCGCGACATGCGCGGACGGTGCAATGTAGGACAATGAGATCCCAGTCGCCTGCTCCGAAAGCTGCGCGATCGGCAACACCAGCGTGGCTTTAGTTCCTTCGCCGAGTTTTGAACGCAGCTCCAAGCGGCCGCCCAATGCTTCCATACGTTGGCGAATACTGAATAGGCCAAACTTGGACGACATCGCGGCGAGTTTTTGTGACGACAACGTGATGGGATCAAACCCCACCCCCCGATCCTCCACGACGATGCTGAGCACTCCATCTTCACTGGCTGCCGCGATCCACGCTTTCTTGGACCCGGCGTGTTTCACTGCGTTGAGAAGTAACTCTCGAACCGATTGAAAAACGAGCACGGCCTGATTCTCGGGCAATTTCAATTCTTCCGGCGTGTCGATACGGACGCTGACCTCCAAGTGATACCGGCGCATCTGTTCGCCCAGCCAGCGGAGGGCGACAAAGAGCCCGAACTCATGAAGCACGGGCGGACTGAGTTCCGCCACGAGATTGCGCGTATAGGTCAGGGATTCGTCGACGACGTCTTCAGCCTGTTTGATCATTTGGATGGAATGAGACAAAGGGCCGACTTTGGCCTGGCCTAATCTCAGCCGAACCAGCACCAGCATTTGCGCCAAATGATCATGAAGCTCGGCGGCCAGCCGTGTGCGCTCCCGCTGTTCGGCCAAATTGAGCTCCGTGGCCAACGCCCGGAGCTGTTGTTGCGAAGCCACCAGTTCATACGTGCGCTCGGAGACCTTGCGTTCAAGCTCCTCCGCGAATTGCTCCAAGCGGAACTGCGAAGCCTTCCGTTGCGTGATATCGTTGAAGAGGACCGCGACCTTTTGCTCGGACGGCAGGCCGATGCGCCAGGCATATATCTCGTAATGGCGATCCAGCGCCTTCGCCTCCTTCTCGAACCGCAATGGCTCACCAGTCGTGGCGATGTTCCCGTAAATCCGGAACCAATGCTCTTCATGTTGTGGCACGATATCCCGCATGTGGCGGCCCACCACATCGCGGAGCCCTGTTTGCACGGCAAACGCCGGGTTGACGAGCAGGAAGCGGTAGTCGACAGGCTCCTGCTGCTCGTCAAACAGCACTTCTATCGTGCAGAAGCCCTGATCGATGGATTCGAACAGCGTCCGATATTGCTGTTCGGATTCCCGCAGTTGCTGTTGCGACAGTGTCTCTTGCTCCAAAAGATCACGCACCTGATATTGACGCCGCCGCGATCGCAATCCGACTTCGATGGAACGCATCAACGTCGCCTCGCCAATGGGCCGTTCGAGCAACGTAATGCTGCCGGCGGCCTCGGCGACCAGATCGAGGAGACGTGCCAAGCGGGATTCTCCGCCTCGCGTCAACACAATCATCGGCAATTCGCTCCACGGCGGCTGCGCCTTGAGATGGTGGAGCAACTGGGAAATATGAGGCAGCTCGAGGGATTCTTCCGTCACGAGCAGGACGGCGCCACCCACGGCCAGCTCACGACAGGTGTCCAGGGCCGTTGCGCAGACGATCGCATCCACACCTTGCGAGATGAGCACCCTTGCCATGGCCGGAGCGTCCTGACCGATGGGGGCAAGGATGATGATGCGCTCCTCAAGCCTAGTTCGCACCATCGGGGCGCTCCATGACCTGTTCGAGGGCGCCGTAGAAGGAAGGGGTCCCCGTCAGGACACCTTGAAATTGCTTCAGGGGTGGGCCAATACGCAACCCGCCGTCTGACACCAATTGATATTCTCTGATGGTTTTTTCATGCCCCCCGCTTCGCTTCTTGATCACCGACAACGCCCGCCGAACTGCGCCGGCTGCCTCAAAAAATCGCACGCTCACGACCGTGTCAGCGAGATAGCTCAGATTTAACGGAGCCTCGGCCTGCCCGATGAGCCCGTATTGGGCCAAAATAAGGATGGTGACGACGCCTTTCTGGTTGAGATAGGCGGACATTTCGTGGAGCTGGTTGACGAGATACTTTTCACCAGGCATCGCATTCAAATATCCATTCAGACTGTCGATGATCAGGAGGGTACAGCCACCCTCCACAGCCTCGCGGATGCGCATGCCGAATTCGCCGGGAGAAAGTTCGGCGGGATCCACCTGCTGCACATCGATGAGACCCGTGTTGATATGCCGCTCGACATCCAACCCGACAGCAGTCGCGCGCGCCAGCACAATGCCTCGAATTTCATCGAATGCAAACAGGACGCTCGATTCATTTCGTTGCGCCATTTGTGCTGCATACTGCATGGCCAGCGTGGACTTTCCCGTTCCGGCCGGACCCATGATGAGCGTGGTGGTTCCACGATCGAGCCCGCCCCCGAGAAGCTCGTCAAACTCCTGATTGCCGCTCGAGACCGCCTGGGGCGCGAAATCAGCCCGATGATCGGAGGCAAGAATCCGGGGGAACACTCGCAGGCCCCCCTTCTCGATACTGTAATCGTGGTAGCCTTCGCGGAATTTCATTCCGCGCATCTTGAGGACACGCAACCTTCGCCGGGACCGGCCGTAATCGGGCGACAACTGCTCCATTTCGATCACGCCATGGGTGAGGCTGAGGACATGGGGATCTCCACCGATCCGGCTATTGTCCATCCTGTCATCCAGCAGCAGTGCAGTGCAGTTGTATTTCGCCAGTTCTTGTTTGAGGTTGATCAGCTGCCGCCGATACCGTAACGCGGTTTCAGCCATCAAGCGAAACTCCGACAGCGAGTCGAACACCACGCGCGCAGGTTGAATACGCCGGATTTCCGACTGCAGCATTTCGCTGACTTTGGTGAGCTCGACTTCCGAAGGATGAAACACCGTCGTCCGTGCCTCAGGCCGTACAAGCGAGTCGATGGCCGAGAGTTCGAAGAGCGAAATGGAGTCCAGCGACCAGCCATGCGAACGGGCAACCGTGACCAGCTCTTCTTTCGTCTCGGAGAGGGTGATATAGAGGGGTTTTTCCCCCAAGCGCACGCCTTCCAGAAGAAACTGGAGCGCAAGCGTGGTCTTGCCCGAGCCCGGGTCTCCCTGCACTAAATACATGCAGTTGGCCGGTAGTCCGTCGCCAAGGATTTCGTTCAGTCCGTCTATGCCCGTTTCACAGCGACTATCGGCCTGCCTGATTGGATCAGTCATGGTCCAGCCTCAAAAGGGTGAATACACAATCACGATCATATGGAGATCCCTCCGAAAATTATCCGCAGTATAGCGTGGAGAAAAACCGAGCGGACTAGAACAATCCCTAGTGCCTCCCTCGATTACCGATAGTCGTTGAATCCGAAAGCCTTGGGTTTTTGTGGCTGAAGGGGTCTTATGCTGGGAAAGGGATCGGACATGACGCGCCGCGCGGAGGATGCACACATGCTCGAGATACGGAGGACAGGATCATCGAAAGAACACTCAATTACCTTACAGGCAATTAAAAGAACGGGGATTAACCGCGAAGAATGTTTTCGTGGCAGACGGTCCTAGCAGGGGTCTGAATTGCGGTTTCCATGGTGGAAGCTATACTTCCTGTAACACTTGCGAGGAGGATGTGATGCCCAATTGGCTCGCTTACGCCGGAGCAATTCTGACCGGTCTGATACCACCGTTGATCATGTATTTGATCGGCTCGCAAAAGAAGGTTTTAGGCTATGCCCTTACCCAAAACGAACCGATGATCAACCTCCGACATCCAGACCTTGATGGGCGACTCTCAATGTCACTCGATGGCAAGAATCTGAACGGATGTCGGATCATGGGGCTGGTCATTCAAAACCTGGGGATGAAGGATATTGAAGAGCAATCGGTTCACCTCACATTTCCCGCCGGAGTCACCGTCCTGCATGCGCACTGTTCGTCGTCTGCTCTGGCGATCGGGCCTAAAATCGAGGCCCGCCAGGCTGATTCGCATGAGGTCCGCATTCCACTCATGAACCCTGGTGACAAACTGATGGTTCGTCTCTTGATGACGGGAAACGAAGCCGGTCGTATTCTGGTGACAGCCAAGGGACCAAGCCTCAAATTCAAGCCATTCGATCCCACGACATTCATTTCGCCAGCGGTGAATCGTGGGCTTCTAGTCATGAGCGGGGCTATCTTTGCTTGGATTGTCTGGGCCTGTGCTGGAACCGATCGATTCATGGCCAGGCCATTTTGGGATAAAACGATTACACTTGCGCTCATTGGCTTGTTCCTGGCCATTCCCTCAGCGATCTTGGCCTACCAAGGGACGATTCCACTGTTAAAACGGGCGCTGCAATGGAAGGAAGGTAACAGGGCGAGTTCGCTTCAACCCCACCCAGAGCTCTGATCGTAAGTCAGCGGCGCTTCAGCTTGTGAAATCGCACGAAAAAAACGACAGTGATTAATGGATATCGGCCGCAAACTATGTCTTACCAAGAAGCTTGGGGAGGGGCTTCTCGACGTCTGAAAACCTAGCCTTTCGCCTTCTGCGCGAATACCGTCGCATCACAGGCGATGTACTTATTCGAAAG
>CAADGJ010000195.1 GCA_900696505.1 uncultured Nitrosospira sp. | reverse complement strand
CCTTTCGGATGGACCATCAGGATCTCGCGCAGAGTCATCACCGTTTCCATGCCCAACGGGGTGAACCGCACTTCATCCGGCTTCACCAGATCGTACGATACGGGAAAGACAATCGGCGCGAGGCGATAGAGGCCGATGGACACCGTGCGGCGCTTGCGCCCGAAAATATCCGCCAGCTTTTCCTGCGTCTGGATCAATTGCGCCAGACCGGAGGCCGTCACACGATAGCCAATCGCCGTACAGGCCGCCACATACGGCCGCACCTGGTCCAGCCCGGGTGCTACGACGAGTTTTCCAGCCGCACGTTTTTGCTTCTTGAAAAAGGGATAGGAAATGGCCGCGCCCTGCTGCTTGGTTCTGATCTGCCGGGCAATCCCTTCGCAACACCACAAATCCGGCCGGTTGCTGTCCTGCAGCTCGATTCGTAATTCACCGGTTTCGGTATTGTGCCCCTTCAACTCGCCTTTCACCAACATCAGCCATTGCTCAAGCTGGTCGATCGAAATACGGGACGCCGTTTCGCCATGACCGGCGATCAACGCCTCAAGATCGTCTCGTTGTAGAGAAATGGTGGGCATGATGTGATTGTCCTAAAAACTTCCGCGCATGGTCCGAATGAATTCCAAGTCCGCTGAGAAGAGGTCGCGAATATCATGAATGCCCAACGCCACCATCGCCATGCGATCCAGCCCCAGTCCCCAGGCAATGACCGGCACTGAGACGCCAAGCGGCGTCGTGACTTCAGGCCGGAACAATCCCGCGCCTCCCAGTTCCATCCAGCCCAACTTCGGATGACGCACATGCATTTCAACCGACGGTTCGGTGAACGGGAAATAGGCAGGAAGAAACTTCACTTCCTTGGCTTGCGCCACTTCGCAAGCGAACAGGTTTAACAATCCCAACAACGTTCGAAAGTTAATATCCGCCCCCAACACAATTCCTTCTACCTGGAAAAAATCGGTAGCATGGGTGGCGTCCACCTGGTCATAACGAAAACACCGGGCGATAGAAAAGTACTTTCCGGGGACGGACGGGTTGGCAGCGAGCCTGCGCGCAGACACCGCCGTTCCTTGGCTCCGCAAGACCAACCGCTTGGCTCGTTCCGCATCGAACTGATACCCCCAGCCGGTCGATCCCGCCCCCGCTCCACTTTCGTGCACCTGGGTCACGTTGGTCAGGTAGGGCTCGGCAATGTTCTTGGCATGGGTCGGGTTTTTCACAAAGTACACGTCGTGGATATCGCGCGCGGGATGAAACTGCGGCATGAACAGAGCGTCCATATTCCAAAACTCAGTCTCCACGAGCGTTCCACGCATCTCCTGAAAGCCCATGCTGACCAGCTTGAGTTTCACGAGATCCAGGAATTCCCGATACGGGTGCCGTTTCCCGGCCGCGATCCTCGGAGCCCGCAAGCTGATCGTATACTTCCGGAACTGCTTCGTCCGCCAGGCACCTTCCTTGAGAAGCTCGGGCGTCAATTGGGAAACTTCTTCCGCGACGCCGTCACGCGACAACTGGTCAGCCACTTCCTGACCGGAAGGCGTCAGCAGAAACGATCGCGTCACCCGTTCGTCGACCCGGAAGGGCTCTCGCGCGTTCCCGCGTTTGACCGCATGCTGCTGAAGCACAGCCCGAAGCGGTTCCGCAAAGGTCTGCAACTCCCGTTGTCCGCTTCGCAATTCCTGCAAGAGGGCACGCATGGCCTCTGCCGTGGGGCTATTCCGACCAGTGCTTTCGATGCAGCCACCCTGCACGATGAGAATGGCGCCTTCTTTTTTGAGGGTGCCGACCGCTTTACTGACATCCGACGGTTCAAGCGCTTCCTTGGCCTGAATGTCCTGGATGGTCAGACGTTTGCCGGTCTGCCCGGCTTCCCGTGCCGCCGACAGCACGCGTTCAATCGGCGCGTATTTCTCGAAAAACACCTCACCGATCGGCGTCAACGATGCAATATACGCAACCGTTTCGGCGTGAACGGCAATGAGGGATTTGGCCAAGAGCCATTCGACGGCCATACTTAACTGCGAAGGTTCCAGCCCGGTGGAGTCCGCGAGTTGATCGAGCGTGGAGGGCGAGCCAGGCTGCGGAGCCAATGCCAGCAGCACTTTGCTTTCGAGGGGATGAAGATTATCCATGAATGACGGTGCGGTCCGATGCCTCTTCTATCGCTGGCCGGCCATAGTCCTGCTGCTGCGTGGCGGTGATACCCGACCGGCCCTGAGGGCTGTAATCGCGGCGGCATAATCGTGATCGGAAAATACGGCGGATCCTGCTACCAACACATCGGCCCCCGCCGCAAGAATGGACTCCGCGTTATCCGGTTTCACCCCGCCGTCCACCTCAAGAAGCGCATGGCTGTGGGTCCGGTCGATCATGGCCCGGACTGCGGCGACCTTTTGCAAGGACGAGGGAATAAATTTTTGCCCGCCGAATCCGGGATTCACGGACATAATGAGAATGAGATCGGCGTCGCCCACAATTTCGGAAAGGGTGATCGCCGGTGTGGCGGGATTCAACGTGACCCCGGCCTTTACGCCTCGTTCTTTGATCAATTGCACGGTCCGATGCAGGTGAGGACAGGTTTCCACGTGCACGGTCAGATAGTCCGCACCGGCTTCGGCAAACTCCCCGATGAACGCATCCGGATTGGTCATCATCAGATGCACGTCCAGCGGCAGGCTGGTCACTTTTCTCAACGCTTCAACGACCGGGGGGCCGATCGTCAGGTTCGGCACGAAGTGACCATCCATCACATCCACATGCAACCAATCGGCGCCCGCTTCTTCGACTTTGGCGACCTCTTCCGCCAGGCGTGCGAAATCTGCCGATAGAATGGATGGCGCAATACAGACGGTCCTGCCAGCCATTACCCGATCCTCCGCAGACGGGCGGCAAAAAACGCATCCATGTTATTTCTATTGGCCATCGTAGACAGATCCCCTCGAGGGGTCAGAAACGGCAGACCGGCTGGGGGCAACCAGGGCGCGATCGAATCGCGCTGAAATTCACGATGAGACTGACAAAACTCGTCGATGACCGACTCGGTTTCTTCCGGCTCAATCGAGCACGTACTATAGACCAACACTCCACCAGGCCGCAAGAGACGAGTCGTCGTGGCGAGCAGGTCCAGCTGCACCTGTCGATGTTGCGCGATGGAATCCGGCGTCTTGTACCATTTGGCTTCTGGGTGACGCCGCAGCACGCCGAGGCCGCTGCACGGGGCATCGAGTAAAATCCGATCGAACGGGCGCGATTGCACCTCCGGCAGCGCGGGAGAGATCGCTGGCTCTCTCGCCCCTGCCTCTTCGGCTTTCAGCTCTCGCATGTCAGCTACGACTGGCGTGACGATCGTCACACCCAGGCGCCGACAATTGTCCATCACCCGGTCCAGACGTGATGCGACTCTATCAACCGCGATGATTTCACCTCGATTGGCCATGAGCGCGGCGATATGCGTCGCTTTGCCGCCAGGTGCGGCGCAGGCATCCAACACACGGTGCTCCGGCTGGACGTCCAAGAGCAGAGGCACCAGTTGCCCGGCTTCATCTTCGACATAAAAATGTCCCGCCGGGTATCCAGGGAGATCGGCGACGAGACTGGTGCGGCCTAGTTGAATGCCGACTTCGCTGATCGACGTGGGCTCCGCTTCGACGTGCGCCGCGCCCAAGTCAGCCAGTAGCGCCGCTCGCGTGGTTCGAAGCCGGTTCACACGAAGTGTGAGCGGAGGCACTTCAACCGAGGCCCGGCATAAGGTTGCGGCTCGCTCCGCCCCCCACTGTCGACACCAGCGCTCCACGAGCCATGTCGGGCATGAGTACTGAACGGCCAGTGCCTCGACAGGATTCTTCGCGAGATCCGGCCAATCCGGAGGCGCCGCCCGCAGCATGGCCCGCAGTACGGCATTGACGAATCCGCTCCAATCGCGCCCCAAGCGTCGTCGCAGTTGCTTCATCATCTGCACGGATTCGTTCACCGCGGCTGAGGCCGGCACCCGATCCAGGTACAGCACTTGATACGCGCCCAAGCGCAACATGATTTGCACGAGAGTGGGAAGTTTGGCGATACGACGATCGGACAAGAGGCCTAGACGCCAATCCAGCGTCGCGCGATACCGCAACACACCGCGCACGAGTTCCACCATGAAGGCTCGATCGCGGAGATCGAGCCCGGCCTTCGCAGAAATCTGATCGAACAAGTCATCGGACAACGAGCCGGCTTCGTCGATGGCCAATAACGCCTTGACGGCGGCATGCCGCCCGGGAGAAACGGCGTGACCGGGTGACGCTGGTTGCGGATCAGTTCCCATGGGCACTAGACATGAACATCGCCGGAAATGGTGAATGGAATGCGTGTGCCGCGCTGGGTCAGGCCTGTGGAGGCGGAACAGCGTGCAGACTGATACCTTCAGCCACACGATGGCCTGCCAGATATTGCGCCACCGTCATACGGCGGCTATTGGATGGTTGGATGTCGAGAATCTGAATGGCTCCCGCACCGGTCGCGACATCGATGCGGTCCTTCGTCACCTTCGTGACAGTGCCCGGAGCCGCTTGTTGAGATGCGTCGCCGACCGCAACGCGGCAGAGAGTCCACCGTTCACCGTTCACATAGCTATATGCGCCGGGCCAGGGAGAAAGTCCCCGCACGCGGTTGGCGATCTCCTGGGCCGATAGCGTCCAATCGATGAAGCCGTCCTCCTTCTTGAGCAACGGCGCCATAGTCGCCTGAGAATCATCCTGGCGTTCCGGCGTCAACGTCCCCGCCTTCAGGCGACGCAGGGGCTCAACCAGCAACCGTCCGCCCACATCCGCAAGCCGAGGGGCGAGTGTGCCGGCTGTATCGTCTGGACGGATTTCTACAGCCTCACGCAGCAGCATATCGCCGGTGTCCATCCCTTCAGCCATGAACATGGTCGTAATGCCGGTTTCCCGTTCACCGCGGATAATGGCCCATTGCACAGGACCAGCCCCGCGATACTTCGGCAAAAGCGACCCATGGACGTTGATGCAGCCTCGAGGCGGCAGCGTCAGAATGACCGGGGGGAGGATGCGGCCGAAGGCAGTCACCGCAATGACATCCGGCTGCCACTCGCGTAATGCGTCCAGAAAAGCCGGATCCTTCATCTTCAGTGGTTGGAGCACGGGAATGCCTTCGCGCTGGCAGACGACTTTCACCGGGGAAGGAATGACCTCCTGCCCGCGGCCTTTCGGGCGATCCGGCTGTGTCACCACGCCGACGACCTGATCATCGGACTTCAGTAACGCCTCCAATGAGGGCACGGCGAAGTCGGGTGTTCCCATGAATACGATACGCATGCTCTGGCTTTATCATTCTCCCTTCGCGAATGCAATTCTCGTCGCGGCTTCCTTGACTCTCGTTTCACACGCCTGTTAGTATCCGGTCGCGGGGTGGAGCAGCCTGGTAGCTCGTTGGGCTCATAACCCAAAGGTCGTCGGTTCAAATCCGGCCCCCGCAACCAACCTTTCCAACTTCTCTTTCAACCACTTACAGCAATTTCGACCCAGGCCTCGACACGCGTGTGAGACGCCAATTGTGCTACCAGTGTGGCAAAATCCAGCTGGGCATCCAGCAGGAACTGTAAACTCGCCGCTCCGTTAGCGGCCAAGTAGCATGATTGATCGTCAAGACTCAGCCACCGGAACTAGCCTACATTCACAACACATTATTGATGGGAGCGCGCGGTGGAGGGGGCGGACACTGAAAGCAGCAGCCGCTGATTATTCAATTTCAGCTGATCAAATATCCCTTATGCGATAGTATCTAGGGTATGCATAGCGCGTTGACCACACCCACCGAGATCACGGCATCGACTCCTCGCCATCAATGCCTGATTTATAAGGGCTCACCAGCGACGCATTTTTCTGGGCTCTCGGCTGTCATTCGGCAAAAACTTACCGAGAATTATCGCTGCCTGTATTTCAATACCTCGGCCATGATCGCTGCCATGCGCCCCTATCTGCTGGCTGCGGGAATCGATATTACACAAGAAGTTGAAAGAGGCCGTCTCGTCTTGTCTTCAAACCCAACCCATCTCACCGATGGGCATTTCAGTATTGATCGAATGCTCGGAATGCTTGAGGAGGGATTGAATCAAGCCTTGCAGGACGGGCATGCCGGTTTCTGATGTACGGGTGACATGACCTTGGAGTTTGGTCCAGAAAGAGATTTTTCAAAGCTTCTGGATTATGAATGGCGACTGGAAACATTTCTTCAATCACATCCGGCTCTCTCCGGTATCTGCCAATATCATGCGGATACGCTCCCGAATGAAGTATTACGGCAAGGCCTATTGGCTCATCCGTCACTCTACATCAATGAGACACTCTCTCGGCTCAATCCTCATTACGTAGAGCGTGAATCGTTCACGGCCGCAACATACCATGACCCTGCCCTTGATAAGACCATCCGAGCGCTGTGCATGGTGCCGGATGCGTTAATTTTGAATGCCCTCCCTCCCGGTTATCTCCACTAAAGACACCACATACTGCTCTGATTCGAGTTTCTCCTAGGAGGCATGTGATTCGCTTGATGAAGAAGGCGTCAGCGAACCCTGGAACCATCAGCCTCCCTCCCTGTAAGTATTGAGACATTTCTTGAGATCGAGACAGCTCTAGTGGCTCGTGTTGGCAGCTGGACGCTTTACCGCGCGTATGCCAATGACGAGCTCATAGTCGCGGTCCCAATGGTCTAACTCGGCGGTGGTGAGCTCTGTGGAGTGGAGTCCATGCAAACTCGCAAGGGAGGATAGCACGTTGCCGTAGGTCGTGATCGTGATGTCTTTCGGACGAAACACTTGCTCAAAGAGCCGACGGGCCGACAGGGACGTAAATCGCCAAAACTCGCCCCAATTGTCCATGTCGTAACGCGCGATCTGACTGATCCCAGGAACGATCACCAATAACACTCCTCCGGGGCGCAAAATACGCTCGAGTGTTCTGAGCGCCGCCGGAACATCAAAAATAAACTGCAGGGTGAAAGTCAGAATGGCGCAATCGTACGTGTTTGAGGGAATCTGCTTGGCATCAGTGAGGTCAGCCTGGATGGTCGTGCCCCCCATGCCAGGATTCACATTGAGGATCTCCGAGAGGGCCACTCTCTCGCCCCCGAATTGTCGGGTGTAGCGATCATCGCCGATTTCCAGCACGCGGCCGCGAATATCCGCCTGGTAAGCAGGGAGAAAATGGTCTTCGGTATAGTACCGATCGATGGGGCGCCCTGACTGCCAGCCAAAATCACGCCGAATAGGATGGACGCGCCGGAGAGAGTTTCCCCACCTCCAGTCAAGCCCTACACCACCGTGTTCGTGAAGCAACGTGACTCGGGCCTGCTGATAGAACACCTCTCCGATGAGCCGCCTGATGAATGTTTTAAATGGCCATACCACGGCAGAGAGCAACTGAGCCGGAATCGATGAACGTCCATGGCCCGACTGTCCATTGCGAGATTCGGGGATGGGGGTGACAGGCAAGATATGGCTCCTCAAAAACGGGCTAGCGGATGCATCCCATTTACAGGATTACATCGGGCCCTGTTCTCGACTGCGACCACTAATTTTGCGACACAATCCGGCAAGGCGTAGAAGCTGTACGATGGCGATAGGGTTTCGCGTCCCCAGAATGTGTGGGGGAATTGCGGATCAGCTTACCAGCCGGGCGCTGACGCGCTATTCTCAACGGCCGCCCGCTCGCCCATAGCGCCCTAGGAACGGTGTTGTTTTACCTAGGCGAAACCCGGGCATGCCCCAATATTGACAGGGATATCTTCCTGAATTCTGACAGTGGAAATGAGTATATACGGCTTCACCCTCTTGTGGAAGCCATATAAGTTCAGATGTGAAACTACGATCACGCCAATCGATGAACGAGTACGGGATGTTCCTTTAAATGCTTTTATTTCGAGAGGGATGCTCAGCAGTTTTTAGCAATCTGCGCGTTGGTCGGCGCTAGCCTCCCAGTGCAGGTTCATCACAGACCCGCGAACAGCCGACCTCGGGGCTCCGCCCCTTCGCCTCCGATAGTCTTGTCGCAGCTAGGCCCCTGGAAGCCTGCAGCCTTTTATTGCTCGTTACTTTTTCGCTGCAGGGCGACCATGGCGAAAATCGACGGGGACCGACAGGGGCTCCAGCTGCAATCGTTTATGATGCATGGCCAGGAGCACCGCTTTTCCCGGAGTGGCTTGATAATCTCCACGGAAGCTCTTGTAGTAGATCATCACTTTCCGGACGTAGTCGCGAGTTTCGGGATAGGGCGGTATGGCGTGATATCGTTCTACTCGCCGTTCGCCGGCATTGTACGCCGCCACAGCCAGCCGGATGTTGCCGTTAAATCGATCCAGTAAATACCGCAAATGCCGCGCGCCGCCGCGAATGTTATCGCCCGTATCATATAAGTTGTGCACACCGTGACGAATGGCGGTTTCGGGAATCAACTGCATGAGTCCCACCGCTCCAGCTCGTGAAATGACGGTCGGATTAAAATCCGACTCTGCCTTGATCACAGCCAGCAGCAGGGCTGGGTGCAGGTGGAACTGCCAGGCATAGCGTTCAACGGCATCCTCGACTTCTTCGACTGATGCTCGATGTGACAATCGGCTATGCTGCAACTCAGCCGGACGAAAGCGTCCATCCGTCGGAACATTCGTCATCTCGAACACGCCGTTTGCTCCCACATAGCCGTAGATGTCGTTTTCCGCAGAGGCGGAATCCCCCACAACCAACACCCCGGCAATCGCCAATGGAAGCGCCCAGGAGACTGAGGTGCGCGTCTTTCCATCCAGGCAGTCATCAACAGAAGATGTGCGGGAAAAACTCTCCTGGTTTCGAGCAGACTGTTCCTGCGCCATAGGGCCCTCCCCTTCCTCTGCACTGTGTGTGCAGGGCATTGCGTTGCGACCCAGATCTTCTTGCGCAGAATTCATGCCACTTCACCGGCCCGTACAAAACTGGTCACGGCCTATAACATCAGGAGGTTAGAGAACGGGTTCTGAACATTGATTGCGATCGCGCAGGGCAGGATGTTGAGATGAGCCAATTTGGGGCCATCCCGCGGCCGTAATTTGGCAATCAGCTCGTTGGTGTCCGTTGCAGGCAATCTACAACGTTGCGAGCATGCCGGATGGACTAACCAGGCACATGGCTACGGCGCAGACCATGGTCTCGACAACACATGCCGCGGGGAAGCAGGCTGTTGTTTGACGGTTCGATGCGACATGCTAGAATCCCGATCAAGCCGGTCCTTTAACTCCAGGAAACCGTGGGCCGGGAGAGACCCCGCTCTGAATCCTCGCCCAATCTTGCGATTCATCATGATGTGCACAACCTGCCGGTACAACTGGGATCGGAGTGTGAACGCGGCCTCATGATCAAACTCCTTCTCGTGGAAGACAATTCCGTCGATGCGCAACTGACGCAAGACCTCCTAGCCGAATGGTCACTGGACCGTTTCGAGATTACCCATGCCTCCGTCCTGGCGGATGGACTCACCCGACTCAGCCGGGAGCGGTTCGATGTTGTCCTCCTCGATCTCTCGCTTCCAGACACCCATGGCCTGGCGACCGTCACACAGGTCTTGGCGACCAGCCCCGATGTGCCGGTCGTCGTCTTGAGCGGGCATGATGACCATCCGCTCGCGCTGCAGGCGCTCCAACATGGCGCGCAGGATTATCTGGTCAAGGGCGAAGGTGGAACTGAGTTTTTGGCACGGTCAATTCTCTATGCCATTGAACGCAAGAAGGCGCAGGAGCGGCTCACATACTTTGCGCAGCATGATGCGCTTACGGGGTTGATCAATCGCGCCCTGTTTCGCGACCGGTTGATTCACGCCATGGCACGCAGCAAGCGAAAAGATCAGCCGCTGGCGGTCATGCTGCTGGATCTGGATCGCTTCAAAGCCGTCAACGACACGCTCGGACACGATATCGGCGATCAGCTACTGAAAGAAGTGGCCACACGCTTGATGGAATGTGTGCGAGAGGTCGATACGGTCGCCCGACTGGGCGGCGATGAATTCACTGCCATTCTCGAAGGGATCTCAGGCGAAGACGATGTGCTGGTTGTCGCGAAGCGAATCGTAGACTCGATTGGCTCGCCATTTCAGATCGGGCCGCATAATATCTCGATCGGCGTGAGTATCGGCATCACGCTCTATCCTTCGGACGACGAGGATCTCGACGAGCTCCTGAGGCACGCGGACAAGGCGATGTACGCAGCCAAACAGCAGGGGGGAGGCCGCTATCATTTTCACTCACCGGCCGGCCATTCTCCCGATGTCCCCGCTCCCCTCCCGTAAAGGGCCCGCGTGCCGCCGCGCGCTAGGTCAGTTCAATCCACCTACTCTTCATCGCTCACCGCTACCGCCCGATATCGGCGAGCGGCTGCTCCGTCACCACCACCGAGCCCCGGGGATTGGGCAGGAACACGTTCCCCGCCACCAATTCCTCCTGCGATGGAGTCGGATGCGAGTCCGGCGTCATCACCAAGCCCCAATGCTGATTGTCGCGGCAGATATTATCCAAGAGCAGCGCCTCCGCATGATGGAACAAAAGCATCCCACTCAGCATGTTGCTATGACACACATTCCGAACACACTCCGGATGACTGCCTGGATCTCGCACCGCCAAACCAAAATGGTGATTGCCATAACACAGATTCTGCGCCACCCGAGGCTGCGCCCCCGCAAAGACAAAGATGCCGGATTCCCGATTGGAACAGACCTCATTGTCGATAAACGTCGGCCTCGCCTCGGGACCGTAGATCACCACCCCCGATAAGATGCCTTCCATGGCCCGGCACCGCGTAATGGTGCAGACCGAGTCTAAAACGTTCATGGCGGAATGTTGATCGCTGCCCACATACCGGAAGGTAATCCCGGAAATCATGCCGTTGGGCACTCGTTGCAAATACAGTGGCCCTCCGCGACGACTGTATATCTGCACCTGGTCGCGACCAGCCCCGACGAGAAGCACCGGCTTATCCGCAACAAACACCTTATCTTCATACACACCGGGGCGGACAAATACCTGGTCATCCTCGCCCGCGTCTTTGAGCGCCGCGCTGGGACAAAGGTAGGCATCGGGATCGCGGGCATCGACAATCAATGTCTTCCCGCCTTTGGGATTGGGTGGCGGTTCGATGAGAGGGTCCTTGCCTGCGCCCGATGAACCAGCCTCGTGAGATGTATCCATACGACCGTTTCAATCCTCTAGGAACTCGACCAAGTCATTCACTCCACAATGGAGCGCTAACCACCAACAAACGACAACGTGTTTTCTGTCAACTGCCTGCCCTCAACATACCCTTCGGCTCTTTTCCGTACAATCCTGTGTGCTTTCCGCACAGAGCTTTCTGATCCCCGAGCCGCTCGGATTAACCAACCATACAATTTCACAACAAGTTCGTCGATTGCCTCCGGCTGGTGCGGTTCTTTCATATCCACGGCCACAATAATGGATGGGTTCCAGACGCGCCGACCACAGAAGAAAGAGGGGCTTCTATGACCATGGTTCAACTCAGCCGTGAAAAGGTGCGAGGTATCGCTGCAGCATTGGCGTTGTTCAGCATCCTCGCGAGCGCATCCGATCTGTTCGCCGCGTCACCCCAGCAACCGGATGCCTCACGCCGCCTCTACGATCGCGTGATGGACGAGTTCCGCCACAAAGACTACCCTGCAGCGCTCGCCGGGTTTCGCTTCTTCCTTGAGCTCCACGGGCACTCATCATTGTCGGCCAATGCGCAATATTGGATGGGGGAATGCCAGTACCGTATGGGAAAGCACGACGAGGCACTGGGATCATTCTTCAAACTGATTTCAGACTATCCCATGAGCCAGAAACTCGCCGCCTCGACCCTTAAAATCGGACAGATCTACACGAAACAGGGTGACCTTGAAAAGGCTCAAATGATGTACGAGCGAGTCACCGGCGAATATCCTGATAGCCCGGAGGCAGAAGTCGCGCGTAAGGCCATAGAAGCCGCTGCTGCGAAGGGAGATCCAATCGCAGCTGGACCGAATTGACCGGCTTGCCGCATTCGGTCCCTACGGGTCGACCAACCGATCTTCCTCACTGACTCGGCCGGATTCAATCCGGATCGGCGAGATCCAACACCGTCACGAGGCCGGGAACCGTATACGTATGGAATGGACTGAGTCGGACGAGTTGCACGCCGGCGGCGCGCAGCGCACCATCGAATAGAGAGTTTGCCGTCCCCTGCCCTTCTGCCTGCGAGGCCGAGGGCTCGACCTGCACCACTTTCTCCACCAACCGACTGCCGGGATGCACCAGCACAAACGTGGCGCGTGTGAGCGCCAGCTCCCGCAGCGTTTCGGCTGGAGGCATCCCGGAGGGAACGCGCAAATCCAATACGCTCCAGAGAGGAATTTGAGTAAATAAGAGATATCGATCTTCGACCGCAAGGCGTAACAGGTTGTAGAGCTGAACTTCCTGGTCTGTCAGCAGAGGCTTGGGGGCAAAGGTCAGTCCGGACGGCAGGCTGCCGGATGACGCAGCCGGCGCACGTCGCCGCCCGAATGTTTCCCACGCGAGACTTCCCAAAAGGACCAGCGCGCCGATCGCGAGGAGAGGATAGAGTACGTCCATGTTCATGCGAGTCCCTTAACCCGGCAGATACCGGCTCCTCCTCCGTATGTCCGCCTTGCCGGGAACCACGGATCCAAGTAAGACGGGATGACGAGCCCCTGTCACCTGCGGAACATTCGTGCAGTGGCCGTGCAATACGTCATGTGCGAGCAACGCAAATGCGGTCGCCTCAAACGCCTTACTACTCCAACCGCACTCATCAAATGTCAGCACCGGTGCGGGGGCAAACACCGTCCGGAGCGACGCCATGATAGCTCGATTGAAGACCCCGCCCCCCCCGACGATGACGTCATCGATCTTGCCGGGGACCCAGCGCCGCGATGAACCGATGGCTTCCGCCGTCCAGGCCGCACAGGTCGCCAACAGGTCCTCAATCGGTAGCCGCGCTTTTTTCTGCTTCGCGAGCAAGCGACGAACCAGGGGCGCACCAAACTCTTCACGACCTGTGGACTTCGGCGGACGCCGCGTCAGGAACGGATGGGCCATCAGTTCGGTGAGCAGCGGTTGGTGTATCGTGCCCTTTCGCGCCAATCGCCCCCCGGCATCGTACGTACGGTTGCCCTTTGTCGTTTCCTGCATAATGGCATCGAGCACCATGTTGCCAGGCCCGGTGTCGAACGCGCGCACATCAGCCATCACGCCGCCTGCAGAAAGATAGGTTACATTGCTAATCCCGCCGATATTGACCACCAATCGCGTCCGGCGTGCATGGCTGAAGGCGACGGCATGGGCATAGGGGACCAGTGGAGCGCCTTCCCCCCCAGCCGCCATATCTCGCGGCCGGAAATTGGCCACGGTCGTGATACCCGTGCGCTCGGCAATCACTGCCGGCTCACCGATTTGTAATGTCGATCGGATCAGGCCGACGCCGGACTCACGCCGTCCTTTTGGCAAGTGGTGGATCGTCTGGCCATGTGACCCAATGGCATGAATGTCGCCTGGCTGATGTTTCGCCGCCCGAATCACCTTGAGTGCGGCCTCAGCAAACAATTCCCCGAGGTACGCATTCATATGGCAGATCTCCGCCACCTGGCCATGAAGCGACAGATCCACCACTCGCTGCTGCAAAGCACGGGGATAGGGCACGGTGGAGAAGGCGATCGGCGTGATGATCGGCCGGCCTCCGCGCCGAACGATATTCACCAGCGCCGCGTCTATTCCATCTGCCGATGTCCCGGACATGAGTCCGACAACCTTCATCCCGTCCCCCATTCCACACAACCGCCAGAGATCGCCCTGGCATTCGGGCGCTACGCTAATCGAAACCACGAGACGGGTCAAGCGGTGCGCTGCTGCAGAGCACTCGGTTTGCATGCGTCATCGCGTTGACTTTGGGCACATCGGGTGTTACGGTCCGCCGGATGTTTCGCACGATTTTAGTTCCCCTTTTCATTCTTGTAACCATGCTGGGGCACCTTTCCGCAGCTCCACGCACGGCATCGGCAGCTGAGCCGCTCAACGTCGTGGTGACGCTCCCAGTCTTGAAGGATTGGGTGCAACAGATCGGCGGGTCTCATGTCCATGTCGTCTCCCTTATGACCGGATATGAAAGCGAGCATACCTACTCGCCCAAGCCCAGCGATCTGGTTGCGGTCCGCAAAGCCACCCTCTTGTTTCAGGTCGGAGCGGGACTCGAAGTGTGGGTATCCTCACTGGTCAAGAATGCGGGAAACGCCTCCTTGCAGGTGGTCACGACCTCTAAAGACATTGAATTGATCCCGGATCATCCCGAATCGACTGCCGATGCCCACACCCACCACCACGCGGGTGGCAACCCTCATGTGTGGCTGGATCCGTCCGCGGCCGCCACGATGGTGCAGCATATTTCCAAGGCCATGGCGGACGCCGACCCAGCCCACGCAGCCGAATACCGCAGCAACACGGCGGACTATCTCCAAGCCTTGCTGCGTGTTCAAGCAGAGTCGTTGGAGCGGCTCAAAAAGGTGCCGAACCGTGCGGTCATCGTGCATCATCCGGCTTGGCCCTATTTTGCCCGGCGTTACGATCTACAGATTGCTGGAACGATTCTCACTCAGCCTGGAGGGGAACCCTCCGCACGGCATCTGCATACGTTGATCGACGCCATCAAACGTGGGCATATCCGGGTCATTATTTCCGAGGTGCAACTGAATCAGAAAGTTCCACAGCTGCTGGCCCGGGAAACCGGGGCGCACATCGCCGTCCTGACCACCTTGCCGGGCGGCCTCCCGGGGACCGAGACCTACCTCGACATGCTCCGCTATAATGTGCTCCAATTGGCCCACGCGCTTGAACAGACATAACCGCCGCCGCCAACCGGACATCGACGACAACCAGCATCTTCATCGAACGCGCCACGCATGACCCATCCGATTATCCGTTTTGACCATGCGACTTTCGGTTTTCCCGGCACCGTGGCCTTGGAAGACATTTCTCTGTCCATTCCCGAGTCGGAATTCGTCGGAGTCATCGGCCCGAACGGGTCAGGAAAAACCACCCTGTGCCGCGCCGTGCTCGGATTGATGGCGCCGATTCGCGGCACGCTCCGCGTCCTCGACTGTGCCTGCGAAGAATTGCGCTGCCACCATCGAGCCCTCATCGGGTACCTTCCGCAAAAGGGCATGCTGGATCGCAACTTTCCCGTCACCGTACTGGAAGCGGTGATGATGGGGCGATATGGCGCGCTGGGTCTGTTTCGCCGGCCGTCCGGGAAAGATCGTGACATTGCCCGCCAGGCGCTCACGCAGGTAGGCATGGATCATCACCGGGATTCCGCGTTGGGTGCTTTGTCCGGCGGCCAACAACAACGTGTGTTCATCGCACGGGCCTTGGCGCAGCAGCCGCGCATTCTGCTCCTGGATGAGCCAACGACCGGGCTGGACCTCACGGCCCAGCACAGTGTGGTGGAACTGATCCAACAGCTGCATCAGGAACTGAAGCTGACGATTCTCATGATTACCCACGACATCAATATGATTCGCTCACGGGTGGATCGATTGGTCCTGCTCAAAACGAAATTATTTGCGGCCGGCCCGCCGCAGGACGTGCTGAAGCCGGAGATTCTCAGCCAGGTCTATGGCAAAGAGTTGGTCATTACGGATAAAGACTTCATCATCGTGGAAGACTACCATCATCACCACTGACCATTCCGATCTCATGATAGAGCCTGAATTCACGATACAATGTGTTCGTTATGTCTTCCCCGATGGTTCACTGATCTCGTGAGACAATGTTAGAGCTACTCGCCTACGATTTTATGCAACGCTCACTGCTGGCCGCCGCTCTGGTGGGCTCGGTCTGTTCAGTGATCGGCGTCTTTGTAGTATTGCGGGGCCTGGCTTTCGCCGGTGCAGGAACGGCCCATGCCGCATTTGCCGGTGTCACGCTGGCTTATCTGCTCGGCCTGCCGCCTCTCAGCCTCGCCATCGTGTTCGGTCTCGCCACGGTGTGGATCACCGGCTGGGTGGAGGAAAAGGGCCGCATGAAGTTGGATGTGTCCATCGGCATCCTCTACACCGCAACCATGGCCTTGGCTATTTTATTTCTCGGCCTCATGAAGACGTATAACCCGGAAGTCTACGGGTACCTCTTCGGCAGTGTGCTGTCCGTCACCACGGAGGAGTTGCTGACCATTGGCGGATTGAGCATCGCGGTATTGGGAACGATTCTGCTTCTTTCAAAAGAACTCTACTTCATCGCCTTCGACCAGGAAATGGCGGCGGCGTCGGGCGTGCCCGCGAGACAGATTTTTTATCTCCTCCTCACACTGGTTGCATTGACCGTCGTGATTGCCTTAAAAACGGTCGGCGCAATTCTCGTCTTCGCGATGATTCTCATCCCGGCCTCCACCGCCTACCAGCTCACACACAGCCTCACGCAAATGACTCTGTATTCCATGCTCATCGGGATTTTCTGTGCCGTCACCGGCGTGTTGCTCTCCTACGCATTCGACCTGCCGTCCGGACCATCGATTGTGTTATTGGCCACAAGCCTCTTCTTCCTTGCCGTCTGTTGTTCACCGAAGCGGCTGCATCGGATTCAAACAGAATAGACACGAACGCCGGACTGGTGCCAAACAGCTCCGTTGGCCGGTAAGTCGTGTCAGTGTCCCAATAAGTAAAAGGGATGGGAACGAAGGACAGGAAGGTCTGTTAGGACTGATTGGATGGTTGCTTTCGAGACCAGACCATGCCGGTCTGCTCCTTTGCGCTGAAACCGAGCCGTTCGTAGAATCCCGGCATGCGCGTGCACAACCAGAACAATTCAACCTGCTGCAGCGTGGGATGGTCGAGAATGCGCCGTACGATTTCAGTACCGATCTGTTGCCCCTGATAGTCGCGATCCACGATCACATCCCAGATTGAAGCGCGAAAGATATAGTCCGTCAGGACTCGACCGAATCCTACCAATCGTGGGCCGTCCCACGCTGAAATGACGAGATCGGTCTTCGCCAGCATAGCTTGCGTCTGCTCTAACGCACGATGCTTGGCCCAGGGAGCCTGCCGGTACAAATGGATCAGTTGGGTCGCGTCGAAATCGTTGCGATCGGAAAATGCGATGGGTCGTTGGCCGGTCTTGAGAGCAGGAGGCATCTTGTACTAAATTAATCCCTCCGAACGGGAGTAATCGGTTAACCGTAGTGTAAGAGGAAGCCTATGGGAACGCAAGTAAGAAGCTGTCCGAAGTGTTTTCAATTGATGTGGCTCAAACAGGATCACTACGACGTGATCGACGAGGAAACGGTCCGCACGAAATGTCCACACTGCGACTCGACCGTCCGCTTTCAGTTGGTCACCGCCGGCGCCAACGCTGCGGGACCGAAAATGGGACACTAACCGCTCGACCAGTCCTGCTCTCTGAGGGCTGAATTCCAAATTGGCGATTCATTTCAGAGATCATCAATGTGCCCTGCTGATTGCATGGCTACATGCCCCGTCCGGCACCCTCTAACTCCGGCTGATTGCCCGGCAGAATCTTGATCAGCGCCGCACGGTACTCGCCCATCCGCTTGTCCTCCGCCGGGGTGACCTTAATTTCCTTATCCCGTTGCATCCGCTCCACCTGATCAAGCACCGCCATCAGCGGCTGCACCGAGCCCAGCACATTGCCGACTTCGAACGCTTCCAACGATTCAAGCAGATACTCCTGCAATCCCTTGAATGGCGATCGACCACTCTGCTCTCGAAATCGCAAGAGCGCCTGCTCAAATGCTTCCACGGCCTCCGGTTTGGGTTTCACCCCGGTCGGCACGGATGCGAGATGCACGACCGTCGGTAACTTGGCGGCATATGCCTTGAGCTGCGCAATCAGCTCTCCGATCCGATCGAGCACGGCACTGGTTTCCATCGTTCGCTTCTCCTCACCCTCGCCGACTTGAACGGTCGGCCTCCTGTTTTGTTGACTGCACATCACTGCCGGCAGGCCTCCCCTGTGTCAAGGCGTCGCGAAGGAGATGCTGCACCTGCTCCATATCCGGGGGAAACGGCACATCAAACTCATGATACTCCCCGCCCGTGGGATGTGTGAATCCCAGCGTCCGGGCATGCAGCATGACCCGGGGTATCGGGATGCCTGCCACCGTCATGACTTTTGTTCCCCCATATGTTTTATCGCCCAGAATGGGATGATCGATCGAGGTGAGGTGGACCCGCAGCTGATGGGTGCGCCCTGTCCTGGGGGAAAGCCGCACCTGTGCGGCAATTTTCCCATATCGCTCTTCCACCTGGTAGTCCGTGGCGGAGGCTTTGGGGTTAGTGGTGCGGGCCGAAAACTTCTTTCGCTCTTTCGTATCGCGCCCGATAGCCAGCTCGATGAGACCGTGCCCTTTCTTCGGCACGCCCCAAATCAACGCTTCATAAACGCGGGTGATCGTGTGCAATTTGAATTGGGCGGCCAGCGCACGGTGCGCTTGATCGGTCTTGGCAATGACCATGACCCCGGACGTTTCCT
Source organism: uncultured Nitrosospira sp. (assembly GCA_900696505.1). GTDB lineage: Bacteria > Nitrospirota > Nitrospiria > Nitrospirales > Nitrospiraceae > Nitrospira_A. Next base: position 21,734 of record CAADGJ010000195.1, on the reverse strand, counting down.
TATCGAGCCGGTGAACAAGGCCCGGCCGCTCTTTTCCGCCGATGTGAGAGGGAGTGACGCCCGCGGTGGCAAAGTGATGCAATAAGGCGTTCACCATCGTTCCCGACCAATTCCCCGGTGCCGGATGCACGACAAGGCCCGCCTGTTTATTCAGGACCAAGAGGTCCGAGTCTTCGTGAAGAATTTCCAGAGGGATCGCCTCAGGCTTCAGATCAAGAGGCTCCGGGCGCGGTACTTCCAGTCTGATTCGATCACCCGGCCGGATTTTTTGACTCGGCCGGACTGGTTGGCCATTGATTTGAATGCGGCCCTCCCCAATCAGCCGCTGCAAGGCCGAGCGGGAAAAGGTCGGGTCACGATTGGCAAGAAAGACGTCGATTCGTTTTGACGATTCTCCCCCGGTGACGACAATCTCAACCGGCGTCGTGCTGACTCTATTCACGTGGTAACTGCCTAATCTGTGACCGACATCATGAGCGCGGGTAAGCTGCCATAGGGAGGGGCTAAAAACAAGATGTCGAGATATCCACCTTGCCTCACAAGTCGCACACACCCCATCCACAAGCCATCCACAAGTTTGTGCTATTCGATTCTCGGCACGTCCAGGCAGCGGCCTATCGTCAGGCCGTTCATCTTTGTCAGGAGTACGGCAAATGTGACACGGCCATGACGCGTAATTTCTGACTCCCGGTGCTTGTCCGAAAGAGACTCCGACACAAATCAGTCGGTTGGCGTGCGGAATATTTTCTCGTTTTGAGGCACTTGAATTGCTTTCTTAAAAGAAGGATTTCGCGTCGCACCTTTTAGCGAGAAGGACCATCTGATGTCCTCAAATTTTATCCACAGAATCCTCAGATCGCTACGCAGTTCGGTTGATCCCACCCCGCCAGTCGAACCGCTGGTTGTGGAAAACATCACAGACCTGCCACTGACTGAGGTCCTCCGGGAACGGCGGCTCGATGCTCGATTCGCGGTGAGAACGCCCTGCCTTTACGAATTGGGCAGGAAGCAGCGGCGTGAAACTCCAGTGATTTCGGGCAAGGCTCACTCATTGAATGTCAGTTCCGGCGGCGTGCTTTTGTTGCTCGATCAACAACCACAGACCGGGCAGGTCCTGAGCCTTCATAATCCGACGTTGCACTCACAACCGGGAACCAGTCTGTTCGAGGTCCGGTGGACGGCCTCACTTCCACTCGGCACTCAGCAAGGATGTTATCTGGTGGGATGCCATTTGGCCTTTGGACGTTTTCCGTTTTTCCTCGTCCAACGGCAATATCTGCATCGCGATATTTCCAGCCTCTCCATCTAGTGTTCGAATTCATACACACTCATCACACGCCGGAGGATGACTCTATTCACTGTATTCGTCTCAGCCTTCCCTCACGGTCTTGAAACGTAGTTCGTCGCTCAGTCCGCGAAAATCGGCCGGTGGCTTCACCGTAAATTCGCAATAACGCTCTGTCAGAGGATGATGGAAACCCAGCTTGTGCGCGTGGAGCATTACGCGCGGCACCCCATATCCTTCCAGCGCACGGACAGGTTCTGCACCGTAGGCCGGATCTCCCAGGATAGGGTGACCAATCGCGTGAAGATGGGCTCGTATCTGGTGGGTGCGGCCGGTCCGCGGGGTAAGCACCATATGCGCGGCCGCAGCACCGAACACCTCTTCGACGTAATACTCAGTGAGTGAGGCCTTTGGATGCAGCGTGTGGGCAGAGGTGCGTTTCACGTTGGTGCGATCGGTTCCGAGCGGAAGCTCGATGCGGCCATGGGAGTGCTGAGGGACGCCTTGCACCAGGGCTTCGTATTGTCTCGTGATCGAGTGCTGTTCAAACTGCACCGCAAGCCGGCCATGCGCGGTCTTTGTTTTCGCCACGACCATGACACCAGAGGTGTCTTTGTCTAACCGGTGGACGAGTCCTGACATGCCGACGACTCCCGCCCGCAAGGCATGATCGAGAAGCGCATTCAATAGGGTGTCATCCCAATGACCGGGGCCTGGATGGGCTGCGACTCCTGCAGGTTTGTTTATAACGAGGCAGGCGGAATCTTCGAACAGAATCTCTAGTGCTGATGGCTGCCCATTGATCAGTAAGGGGGTCGGCTTGGGTTTGCCGAGGTCGACCACATCGCCCGGCTTTATTTTCTGACTGGGCTTAGCCGACTGATTGTTCACGCGCACCCGTCCGGCTGAAATCATCCGCTGCACCGCCGCACGAGAGAGTTTCGGCTCACGGTTGACCAGAAAGATATCCAGCCGCTTCGGTTGTTCGCCCGGCGAAATGAGAAATTCTGTTTGCATCGCCCGCTAGGCTACGGCAGCATGGCGGACGATTGCAATTGGCCAGAACACCGCGCAGTAATCGCTCTGAAGGTTTGGGGGTTCGCCGAGAAACCCTTAGCGGACAGAGAATACCCTGACAACGTGAATGGCAGTAGTATCGATATCGACACGAAACTCGATCAGGGTCTGGCTCCGGGCTTGAGTATTTGGGCCTTGAGACGATCGATTTCCAGGTCTTTCTCCGCCAGTTGCTGCTTCAACCGTTCGATTTCTCCCTGAAGCTGAGGCAGCATGGGCTGGTCGTGAGGGTCGCCCGGGACTGATGCACCGGCGGGAGACGTGAGCGCCTCCGCTGAGCTCTGCTGTCTGATCGGTGACAGAGCGCTGGTAGGCATCTCGCGTGGTGCCGCGTGCGTGACATAGGAGAGGAATGCTGAATGGTCGAGGATAAGTTCGCTGGCTGAAGCCCGGTGACCACCAGACCAGTTGGCTTTTGCGGTGAGTCTAAACCTCGACGGTTCGAATGCGAGTACTCCGCCGCTCCCTTGAATGGAGTAAAACGGGTTAGCTCGCACTCGTACCAATTCATCCGAATTGTTTCCGACCATCGTTCGGTGGTTGGCCACCACGACATGCAACCTATGAGATTCGAGAAAGAGACCGCCTGATGTCACTCCGGTGGCGCCAGCGTTCGGCTGCAAGAGAAGGAATGCGATCCACTCCCCTGGGCGCGCTTTCCCAAAGGCTTCTCGAACAGGCGGCTCGACGAGCTCAATTTCTGCCGGCGTAAATACCGGCTTGGCGGGTTTTGGATTATCCATTAAGCCCACGCGCTCTTCGAGAAAGAGCCGGGATAGGATGGCGGACAGATCTTCGGCCTTCCATGAAAATGGATGAGCATAGACTACTGGAGATGGTTCAGTGGACTCAACCGAATCGAGGCGAACAAACCAGTCGGACCGCTGTTGCACGTCTCGACTCACCAGTACAGGGCCGGCACAGCCGGAGCATATCAACAGGAGAAGGAAGAACCAGGCATAGCGAGAGAGTCTAATAGGCAGTACTTGAGGACCTAGACGAGCTCGATAAGGAAGAACGGCAGATACGGAACGAGAAGAAGTTCCAGGCGAGAACTTAAGCGTGTCCTGTTTTTCGCGCACGGTCGGCGATCTTTTTGCGAAGGCGAGCTTTTTCGAGGCTGATTTCCGCTTCCCTCACTTCTGACGGGAGACCGCCGGCCTGTAAGCGTTGCTCGGCTTTTTCGACAGCCTGTTGCGCACGGCCAACATCGATATCTTCGGCCTTTTCGGCAATTTCCGCCATCACGGTGACCTTCACTGGCGTCACTTCGGCATACCCCCAGAGGATCGACATGTAGTGCCACACCTCTTGAGATTTATATCGAAGCTCTCCAATACGGAGGCTCGACAGCAGATGACAATGGCCAGGCAAGACACCAAATTCCCCCTCACTGCCTGGGGCGATGACCTCATCAACCTCCTGGCTCAGGAGCAACTTTTCCGGCGTCACAACTTCTAGGAGAATCTTTCCAGCCATTGTCCTTTTCCTGCTCTCTCGCAAAAGGCTAACACCAGGATGCCCTGTCGTCCGCGCATCGGCCGGGCACCTTCTGAATGTGCGCGGCCTGCAAGCCCAAGGGCACCTGGCTGCTAGACTTTCACTCCCATCTTTTCAGCCTTCGCGACCGCTTCTTCCATCGGACCGACCATGTAGAAGGCCTGTTCGGGAAGGTGATCGTATTTCCCTTCCAGGATCTCCTTGAAGCTCCGAACCGTGTCCTTCAGCTTCACATATTTCCCGGGTGCGCCGGTGAAGGCTTCGGCCACGTGGAACGGCTGCGACAGGAACCGCTGAATCTTTCGCGCACGCGCCACGACCATCTTGTCGTCTTCGGACAGTTCGTCCATTCCGAGAATGGCAATAATGTCCTGCAAATCCTTATACCGCTGCAACACGGACTGCACACCACGCGCCACCTTGTAATGCTCTTCGCCGATCACTTGTGGATCCAAAATACGTGATGTCGAATCGAGCGGGTCGACCGCAGGGTAAATGCCCAACTCGGCCAGCTGCCTGGACAACACCGTGGTGGCGTCCAAGTGCGCGAAGGCCGTGGCTGGCGCCGGGTCGGTCAAGTCGTCGGCCGGGACGTAAATGGCTTGCACCGATGTGATGGACCCTTTTTTCGTCGAGGTAATACGCTCTTGAAGGGCGCCCATTTCAGTGGACAGGTTCGGTTGATAACCCACCGCTGACGGCATACGACCCAGCAACGCGGACACCTCAGAACCGGCTTGGGTAAACCGGAAGATGTTATCCACGAACAACAACACGTCCTGATTTTCTTCGTCACGGAAAAATTCGGCTACGGCCAGTCCGGTCAACGCCACACGGAGACGCGCTCCCGGCGGTTCATTCATCTGTCCGTACACCAAGGCCGCTTTCGACTTGGTGTGGTCGTCGGGATCGATGACCTTGGATTCCTGCATTTCGTGCCAAAGGTCGTTGCCTTCTCGAGTACGCTCACCGACGCCGGCAAACACCGAGAATCCACCGTGGTGGAGCGCGATGTTGTTGATGAGCTCCATGATGATGACGGTCTTGCCGACTCCGGCACCGCCGAAGAGGCCGACTTTTCCGCCCTTGCTGTAGGGCTCTAACAAGTCGACCACCTTGATGCCGGTCTCCAGCACTTCGGTTTTCGTGTCCTGATCTTCCAATCTCGGAGCTGGACGATGGATCGGGTACGTCTTGTTGGTCTTGATCGGACCCTTTTCGTCCACCGGTTCGCCGAGCACGTTGATCAGCCGACCCAACGTTTCGCGGCCTACGGGAACTGCGATCGGGGCACCGGTGTCGGTCACGTCCATCCCGCGCGTGAGACCATCGGTGGTCGACATCGCGATGCCGCGCACACGATTCTCTCCAAGGTGAGAGGCGACTTCCAGAGTGATCCGCACGGCAGGCTTTCCGGCCGCCTTATTCTCTTCTTGCGTCACCTTCAGCGCGTTGTAGATATTTGGCAGTTGACCCGGAGGAAACTCCACGTCGACCACGGGGCCGATGACTTGAATGACTTTTCCTGTGCTCATAACGCTCCTCTTGTCGTCACTGATGCACCCGGCAGCTTACCGTCGTGCAGCATTCCTCAGTCCAGATTTATTTCAGGGCCTCTGCTCCACCCACGATGTCCATGAGTTCTTTGGTGATGGCCGCTTGGCGAGTCTTGTTGTAATACAAGGTCACTTTCTTGATCAGTTGTCCAGCATTACGGGTGGCGCCGTCCATGGCCGCCATACGTGCGCCATGTTCTGCAGCCGCCGATTCCAATAAAATGCGGTACGTCTGAATTTGAAAGTGCTTGGGCACCAATGCGCTCAGAAGCTCGCCCTCATCAGGCTCGTACAGATAGCTGCCTCCAAGGGACGAACCCTCGGTGGCTTGCGACGCACCGAACTCCGTAGCGGCGTCGATAGGGAACAGCTTTTCGACAATCACGCGCTGTTGAATCGCAGACTTGAACTCGTTGTACACCACGTAGAGTTCGTCGAATGTCCCTTTGACGAAATTTTCGGTGAGATCGCCGCCAATATCGATGGCGTGCTCAAAACTCAGCTTGTCGAAAATGCCCGTCCACTCTTGGCGAATCGGCAAGGAACGACGGCGAAAATAATCTCGCCCCTTGCGTCCGATCAGGCTGAGATTGACCGAGAGTCCTTGAGATTCACACTGCCGCACGAATTCGGCGCTCTTTCGGACGATGTTGCCGTTGAATCCGCCACAGAGGCCGCGATCGCTCGTGACGACGAGGATTTCGATTTTCTTTCCCTCACGCTTTTGAAGCAAGGGATGGGAGGTACGATTGACGCGCTGGCTCAAATTGCTCAGCACGCCGCGCATTTTGTGCGCGTACGGCCGGGCAGCGAGAATACGATCCTGCGAGCGCTTGAGCTTTGCCGCCGCGACCATTTTCATGGCCTTCGTGATCTTCTGCGTATTTTTGAAGGCGGCAATTTTCCGCCTGAGTGATTGTAAGCTCGGCATATTTTACGGAAGCAGACAGGTGCGATTGGACGAGTCAGTGAAGAGAGGACTGGTCACTCCCCGATCACGCAATCACGATATCTTACTTTCCTCCATAGCCCATTTTCTGCTTAAAGGTCGTGATGATTTCTTTGAGTTTGCCACCCACCTTGTCGTCGATCTTCCCGACAGTGGCAATGTCTTTTCGCATATCCTGGTGATTCTGCGCGACATAGTGGAGCAGATCGGCCTCAAACTGGAGCACCTTGTCCACCGGCACATCGTCAAGGAATCCGTTGACACCCGCATAAATCGACAAGACCTGGTCGGCAACCGGCATCGGCTTGTATTGCCCTTGCTTGAGCAGTTCGACCATGCGGACACCGCGGGCCAACTGCATTTGCGTGGCTTTATCGAGTTCACTGCCGAACTGGGAAAAGGCCGCCATTTCGCGATACTGCGCGAGATCGAGTCGGAGCGTACCGGCGACCTGCTTCATGGTCTTGATCTGCGCGGAACCGCCGACGCGGGACACGGACAGACCGACGTTAATGGCTGGACGAATACCGGAATAGAACAGGTCGCTACCAAGGTAAATCTGGCCGTCGGTGATCGAGATGACGTTCGTCGGAATATAGGCCGACACGTCGCCTGCCTGCGTCTCGATGATCGGGAGCGCGGTCAAACTGCCGCCACCCAACTTGTCGCTCAATTTCGCGGCGCGCTCCAATAGACGGGAGTGCAGATAGAATACATCGCCGGGATAGGCCTCACGACCGGGGGGACGACGGAGCAAGAGCGACAGCTGTCGATAGGCGACGGCGTGTTTGGACAAATCGTCGTAGACGATCAGCGCGTGCTTCCCGTTGTCACGGAAATACTCACCGATTGCGGCACCCGCAAACGGGGCCAGGAACTGCATCGGCGCCGGGTCGCTGGCCGTTGCCGCCACCACCATGCTGTACTCCATGGCGTGGTTTTCTTCGAGCGTCTTCACCACTCGCGCGACGGTCGACCGTTTCTGTCCGACGGCGACATAAATGCAGAACACGCCGAGACCCTTCTGATTGATGATGGTGTCGACGGCGATCGCAGTTTTTCCGGTCTGACGGTCTCCGCTGATCAACTCGCGCTGACCACGACCGATGGGGATCATGGCATCGATGGCCTTGATGCCCGTCTGCAACGGTTCGCGCACGGACTGTCTGGTATTGACGCCAGGCGCCACTACTTCGATACGGGAGGAATGTTGCGAATTGATGGGCCCCTTGCCGTCGATCGGCTGTCCGATGGCATTGACCACGCGTCCGACTAGGGCTTCGCCCACCGGGATTTCGGCAATTCGGCCGGTCCGCTTGACGGGATCGCCTTCTTTGATACCAGTGTCATCGCCCATCAACACGGCGCCGACATTGTCTTCTTCAAGGTTCAACGCGATCCCGTATAGGCCGCCCGGGAATTCGAGCATCTCTCCGGCCATCGCACCATCGAGACCGTAGACTTTCGCGATACCGTCGCCGACCTGGATCACGGACCCGGTCTGGCTGACATCGACCTGTTGATCGAAGCCCTTGATCTTCTCTTTAATAATGGAGCTGATCTCTTCTGCCTTGATCTGCATGGCTACTCCTTGGTCAACACTCGCTGCATGGCGCTCAGTCGGCCCCGGACCGTGCTGTCTACGACGGTGCTGCCCAGGCGGATGTGGAGGCCGGCGACATGTTCAGGTTCTGTATGGAAAGTGACATCAACATCGCGCTTCAGCAGATCGCGCAATCGGGTGGTAATGCGATCCTGCTCAGTCGCCGGCAACGCATTCGCGGATGACACGAGCACTTGCTGCGTGCCTTTGGATTCATCCACCAGCTTGGCAAAGGCATCGGCGATGTCGGGCAGGAAACTGACACGATTCTTTTTGACGAGTTGATCAAGGAACCGCTTGACGACCGGTGGGCATCCAAGCTTAGTGGCGACTTCGATCAGCACACTTAACTTAGTGGCTTCGGGGAACATTGGAGAAGCCACGGCATGCCGCAATGCGGATGACTCGGTAAAGGCTTCTCCTAGTCCATTGAGGGCCAAGCGGGCCGGCTCAATGCTCGGGGCATCCAGAAGTTCGAACAGAGCTTTTGCGTATCGACGTGCGACGGCTGTCTTAATCACAATAACTATCCGCTACGGTTAACCGTGTTTTGATCAAACGGGAAGCTTGCGTGCGGTGGGCACGACAAAAAGCGCGCCAAGTTAGCATTCAAACGCGGGTACTGTCAAGGAGGATCCCATGGCTGGCAGGAGGAATGGTCGCAGGAGGGCGGTCAGCGCGGTTCGGAAAAGACCGAGGCAAAAGGCATCCGAGGTAAAGATTGATTGTGTTACTACGTGCTGAAAAGTGAACAACGGCAGGCCACGCCTTACGTGCGCTGAATGATGCCACCGCCAAGCACACGGTCTCCTTGGTAGAAGACCGCGGACTGTCCGGGGCTCAGCGCTCGTTGCGGCTGATGAAACTGAATCTGCACGGTCCCGTTGGTTGATGGCAACAGCGTCGCGGCGGCCGGCGGAGTGGCATACCGGATTTTGACATCCACATCGACGGCCTGTCGACCGATGCTCCTATCGAACAAACTGATATCCCCGACCTGACAATCGGACTGCACGAGCTGTTCTTCCGCGCACAACACTACTTCGCCTGACTCGGGGACGACTTTCTGCACGTACAATCTCTGCCCAACCGCAATGCCAAGTCCGCGCCGCTGCCCCGGCGTGTAAAAAGCGATCCCTTCGTGTCGCCCCAACACTTCACCATCGACACCCACAAAAGCTCCCGGCTGCTTGAGTTCCGGCCGTTCCTGCTCGAGGAAGGTCCGATAGTCGCCTTGGCTCACAAAACAAATCTCCTGGCTCTCCTTCAGCTCCTCGACGGGCAATCCGAGGGTTTCCGCCTCTTTCCACACGTCGCTTTTTTGCATCTCTCCGACGGGAAACAAGAGGCGCGGCAGCCAGTCGGCCTGGATCCGATACAAAAAATAACTCTGGTCCTTGCGCGCATCGAGTGCCCGATGCAACGACCATTGTCCGCCCGCCTGCTGGACACGCGCGTAGTGCCCCGTCGCCACGTAGTCCATACCCCGCTCCTGCGCCAGGGCATAGAGAGAACGAAGCTTGACCCGCTCATTGCACCGGACGCAGGGATTGGGGGTGGTTCCTGCGGCATATCCGGCAACAAAGTCATCGATGACACCTTGCTGAAAAATTTCCCGGCGATCGACGACCTCATGAGGAATACGTAGGCGTTGCGCGACGAACTTGGCAATCCCGATCTTGCAGCAGCCCCGCTCCTCCCATCGCTTAGACACCGCGGCATGCTCGTCTTCGTGCTCCCAGACCTGGAGCGTGACGCCGTGGACATCATACCCTCGCTGGACGAGCAACGATGCAGCGACGGAGCTATCGACTCCGCCGCTCATCCCTAGCAGCACCGTCTGACGTGTCATAAAAAATACCGGGGGAACAAGGAGCCGCGCACTTACGGCTCTTGGGTTTTGACTTTACCGCGATGGGCCACAAGGTCGCGCACGCCCGGATCCTGCGGAGAACCGAATTCGGAAGCCTCGTCCTCCGACCACTTCTCAGCGCCCATGTTGCTCATGCCGTGAAAATGGGCACCTTCTTCGATCATAATGACGGGGCTTTGGATGTCCCCGATGAGAATCCCGGGCTTCTGAATTTCCACCTTCTGCTGCGCAGTAATCGATCCCTTCACGCGCCCGCTGATTTCAACGGATCCGGCGGCAATCACGCCCTTAATCACGGCGCTTTCCCCGACGATCACCGCACCACCTGTGTGGACTTCGCCTTCGACGCGGCCATCGATACGGACGGTGCCGTCAAAGGTGACGATGCCCTTAAAACTTGTTCCCTTCCCGAGAAAGGTAAACTTGTCGGATTCCGCGACGGACTGCTTTTTGGTCTCACCCCACATCAGCGTCCTCCTTCACGCACCCCACGACGGTGACCGCCCGTGGCGCGGACTGAATGGAACTCTATTGATGCCGATTCCGGCATAAGGCCGGTGGCACTCTGTCCTATGATTCGTGATCGAGCCGGACTAACCGTTGACGAGCTTTACGCCCTGTCCGCGTGACGTGCCTTGCGGTTCGCGGGTCCCCGTCTGGCTCATCTCCAACGTGCCATTGAACACCACGCCCTCTTCCATGGCGAGCAACGGAGCCTTCACACCCGCGTTCACCACGGCAGGCGCGCGCAACTTCACTTTCTCACGCGCACTGATGTCGCCGGTGATCTTTCCCTTACACACCACCGTGCCGGCCGTGATCTTCGCGGTCAGCACCGCGTCCTCACCGACCAACAGAACACCTTCGGTGTGAATTTCGCCATCCAGATTGCCATCGATACGCACGGTGCCGTTGTAGGAAATGACGCCCTTAAAGCTGACACCCTTCCCGACAAAGGCATTGATCTCTTCATTCCCTTCACGGGGTGCTGTCGATTCCAAATTTTCCATTTCACTTCCCTCGCTTTGTCCTGCCTGGCGCTTTCCTTCTGGTTTGTCCTTAATCCACATGGTGCATACCTCCAAACAAATAACAACACGTCTGACCGGCGGAGCGGGAATTCTTCACCGTCCACCTCAATGACGAGACAAATTCCGTCGGCATTGTACTCCGGTCAAACCGTAAAATCTGCCCTGAAAATGCCTCCGCTATCCGTTCAGCAACTGCTCAACCACGCCGTCCAGTTCTTCAGGAGAAAAATAATGAATGATGATCTTTCCGCCACGGCGCCCCTTCTGAACATCGACTCTGGTGCCGAGCCGTTTCTGCAACCGCTCCTCGAGATCTGATCGCAACGGCGCCCGCACCGGACGCTTCCCTGCTTTTTTAGCCTCTGCGTGCCCTTGAACCAATCGCTCCGCTTCTCGCACCGACAACTGCCCGCTCACGATCTGGGTCGCCAAACTAATTTGCGCAGCCGGGGTCATCAGACCGAGGATGACCTTCGCATGGCCTGTCGACAACTGATCTGTTTCGATCATATGCTGAACTTCGGCGGGCAACGAGGTCAGGCGCAGCATGTTCGCCACTGATGACCGATCGCAGGCGACTTTTTGCGCAATCGCCTCCTGCGTGAGGCTGAATTCATTCAACATGCGCTGATACGCCCGGGCGGTCTCCATCGGATTAAGGTCATCACGCTGAAGGTTTTCCACCAGCGCGAGCACCATCGATTCCTGGTCCGACACATTTCGGATAAGAGCAGGAATCTTCTGCATTCCCGCCAACTTAGCAGCTCTCAGACGCCGCTCTCCCGCGATCAATTCATAGATGCCGTCGCCCTTTCGGCGAACTAAAATGGGCTGCAGGAGGCCATTTTGCTTGAGCGACGCTGTCAGTTCAGCCAGCTCGACCTCGGAGAACTGCTGCCTTGGCTGAAAACGATTCGGGACAACCGCTTCCAAGCGCAACTCCTGAACATCGCCTCGCTCGGGATCGGCCGTATTTCGGCCAGTCGGCAACAGAGCGTCGAGACCTCTACCGAGGGCTTTTTTCTCCATGGACCACAAACTCCTTGGCTAGGGAAAGATAGGCTTGAGCACCGGATGATGCCATGTTGTAGAGCAACGCCGGACGACCGTAACTGGGGGCCTCCGCCAGCGTGACGTTACGCGGAATCATGGTCTGATACACCGCTTCGCCAAAGTGGCCGCGAATCTGCTCGACGACTTGGCGCGCCAAAGAATTACGTGCGTCATACATCGTCAGCACAATGCCCTCAATTTCTAAGCTCGGATTTAATGACTGTCTCATGCGCTCAATGCTTTCCATGAGTCGCCCAAGACCTTCCATCGCGTAATATTCGCATTGCACCGGAATCAGAACGGAGTGCGCAGCGACCATGGCATTGATGGTAAGAAGACCAAGGGCCGGTGGGCAGTCCAACAAAATGGTGTCGTATCGATCAGCCACCTCGGCTAAGGCCTCCTTGAGGCGCTGCTCCCTACCTTCCATATTCACGAGTTCGACCTCAGCGCCCGCTAGATGTGAATTTGCAGGCACTAACGACAAGCCGTTAACCGCAGTGGGCATCGCCAGATCGGTAATACTTTCTTTCACAATCAAGGCATTGTAGATCGTCTTTCCAAGCGACATGGCGTCGACACCGAGGCCACTGGTGGCATTACCCTGAGGATCAATATCCACGAGGAGCACGGATCCCCCCTCAATTGCCAAGGCCGCGGCCAAATTCACCGAGGTGGTGGTTTTGCCCACTCCACCCTTCTGATTTGCGACAGCAATAATTCTCGCCATGTCATCCCCAATCTTCTAGCAGCACACTGAACCGACTGCGATGTTCCACGTGGAACATCCGAGCTGGCCTTCTATTTCGAGAATACGGAAAGAACGCGATGTCCATATCCGGATGGAAGCTCATACTCGACTTCCTGCACCAAAGCAAGGCCACCCAGTCTAAAACCTCTCGGAACCCGCTCGGCTCGATATAAAATCACTTTTCCGGCTGGCTTGAGGAGATCGGCCACCATCTGGCCACTCTCGTCTACCTTGAAAGCTCGCACTACGATGTAATCGAACAGTCGCCGAGTCGGTCGGCGAACGTACTGCTCCAACTTGGATGGGACAACAGTGACATGCCTCAACCCGAGGGACCCGGCGACATACCTCAGAAAGGCCCCCTTCTTCTCGCTCGGCTCAAGCAGTTCTAACTCTATTTGGGGCAGCACAAATTTAAGCGGCAGACCTGGAAATCCAGCCCCAGCCCCAATATCTAGAAGCTCACATTTGTCCATATTTTCAATGACTTTTACCCCAGCCACAGAATCGATGAAATGCTTCACCAGGACTTCCTGATCATCATGGATGGCAGTCAGATTGATCGCCTTATTCCATTTTTTGAGCTCTGAGAGGTAGGTAGAAAAAAACGGCAGACAAGAACTATCTACAGGGATGCCGAGCTCTGCGGCGAATCTTCGGAAAGATACTTCAAACTGGCTGGCGTCGTGTTCCACGTGGAACAATTACGCGAAACCAATACCAAGGGTCAAGAATGTTTCTGCAAATTAGGAAGGCTGGCCAGAAAGAGAGCGGAATACCGAAATCATTCAGCAGTGAGGGGCTGACGCCTGTGGCGCTCGATCGCAACCAGTAACAGCGAAATTGCGGCAGGCGTGACTCCGGAAATTCGTGATGCCTGCCCAACAGATGCGGGCCTTACACGTTTGAACTTTTCCCTTACCTCGGCAGAAAATCCAGACACATCGTCATAGTCAAAGCTCTCTGGGATCGCCCTGTGCTCGAACTTTTGTGATCGCTGGATTTGCTGCTGCTGGCGCTTAATATAGCCCTCGTACTTTACCTCTAGCTGAACCGCATCCATAATATCAGCATCTTCAATCTCGCACCCGCCGAACACCGAAGAAATCTTCCCATAGGTCAGATCCTGCCGCCTGAGAATCTCGGCCAACGATTGGGTCGGCGTCACCGGCCCAATCTCGAATTCTTCAAGCAGCCTCCTGACGTCCGGCGTTAACTTCGGCCTCGTATCCTTCAGTCGCTGCACTTCGCGCTCGATGGCCAAACGCTTCTCTTGAAATTTATGATGGACGCTATCTGGGATGAGCCCGATCCGGTGCCCGAGATCCATCAGGCGAAGATCCGCATTGTCGTGCCGCAGCAGCAAGCGGTATTCCGCGCGGGAGGTGAACATCCGGTAGGGCTCTCTCGCGTCTTTCGTGATCAAATCATCAATCAATACACCGATGTAGGCTTGCGATCGGTCGAGTACGAGCGGCGCATCTCCTCTTAGCTTCAACGCGGCATTAATACCAGCCATGATGCCTTGAGCGCCGGCCTCTTCGTAGCCGGAGGTGCCATTGATCTGACCGGCATGGTAAAGCCCCTGGACAAGCTTCGTCTCCAATGAATTATGGAGCTGCCGCGGCGGGAAATAGTCATACTCCACCGCATACCCAGGCTTTAAGATTTTGGCCTGCTTCAGGCCGGGAATGGTTCGCAAGATGGCTGCTTGCACATCCACCGGCAAACTCGTCGAAATGCCATTCGGGTAGAACTCATTCGTATCGAGCCCCTCGGGCTCAATGAAAATCTGGTGCCGGTCCTTGTCGGCAAATCTCACGACCTTATCCTCGATCGAGGGGCAATAGCGTGGACCGATACCGTCGATGACGCCGCTGAACAATGGCGACCTGTCTATATTTTTAGCAATAATATCATTCGTTTGCGTGTTCGTATGCGTCAAATGACACGGCACCTGTGGCAGGGGAATTCGATTCGTGCGGTAAGAAAATGGCGGCGGCGGATCGTCACCGGGCTGAAGTTCCATGACCGAAAAGTCGATGGTATCGCGATCCAACCGAGGCGGAGTGCCCGTTTTCAGACGGCCCACCTCAAACCCGAAATCGCGCATACAATCTGAAAGATGTTCAGCTGAAGCCTCTCCGGCTCGTCCCGCCGGAAAATGACTCAGACCGATGTGAATGAGACCTTTCAAAAAGGTGCCCGAGGTGAGCACCACCGCCCGAGCCTCAATGTGCTGACCTGAATCGGTCACAATGCCGACCACGGCCCCGGCATGCGTCAGGATACGATCGACCGTTCCGCCTCTGATGCGAAGGCACGGCTGTGCGCGAAGCGTATCCTGCATCACTTGGCGGTAAATCTTTTTATCGCACTGCGCGCGCAACGCGCGAACCGCCGGCCCCTTACTCGTGTTGATCATACGGAATTGGATGCCTGCCTGATCCGTGTTCCGGCCCATTTCGCCGCCCAAGGCATCAATCTCTTTGACGAGATGCCCCTTGGCGATTCCACCGACCGCCGGATTACAAGACATTTGGGCGATACGGTCAGGATCCATGGTCAGCAACAGAGTGCGCGCGCCCATACGAGCCGCAGCCAAGGCCGCCTCACAGCCGGCGTGTCCTCCTCCTACCACGATGACGTCACATTGCTCGCTCATGCCCGACACCCTTTCATTTCCCGATACAAAACTCTGCAAATACGCGATCGAGGATTTCGTCGGTCGTAATGACGCCCGTAATTTCTCCTAGGGCATCTGCGGCAATGCGGAGATCCATGGCGATCAATTCTCCTGCACGGCCAGCCTCGACGGACTGCCTGGCCTGATCAACCCCTTGCAGAGCCTGCTCAATGGCGACGGCGTGGCGAAGATTGGTCACCAGCACACCGTCATTCGACTCCCACGTCCCCGGCATCAGCCGGCCACGAATCGCTTGGCGCAGTTCGTCCAGCCCGATCGACAACGTCGCGGAAATTTCGAGAATAGCGCTATGGCCAGGACACGCGCGATCAAGATCCCCCCTCGACAATTGGCCCGGCAGATCGCATTTATTGATGACCAGCAACGCACGCGTCGAACCAGGCTCTGAAAGGAGCGCCCGATCGCTCTCGGACAAGGACTGGGAACCATCCAGGAGGATAAGTGCGAGATCGGCATCTGTCCAAGCCAGCCTGCTCCGGCGAATCCCTTCGACTTCTACGGGATCGTCCGTCATGCGTATGCCCGCCGTATCCAACAATCGCACGGGAATGCCATCAATGCTGAGCGATTCTTCCAAGAGATCTCGGGTCGTACCGGGGATAGCCGTGACGATGGCGCGATCGCTTCGCAATAGGGCATTCATCAAACTGGACTTCCCCACATTCGGACGTCCAAGAATCGCCACGACCGCGCCTTCCCTCCAAATGCGACCATCACGTCCCGATTGAAGCAAACGCCGCAGCTTCTGCAGGGTCACATCAAGCAGGCGCAACAATTCGTCCTGACGAACAAACGAAATATCCTCCTCGGCAAAATCCAGAGCGGCTTCGATGTGTGCCAGAGCCACAACTAATTCAGATCGGATCTCCTCCACGTGGCGGGATAACTCGCCCCGGCGCTGCGACTGGGCGAGGGTGAGGCTGCGTGCGGTCTTCGCGCGAATGGTATCGAGCACCGCCTCTGCCTGCGCCAGATCGAGACGCCCATTGAGAAACGCGCGCTTGGTGAATTCACCCGGTGCGGCGAGCCTGGCTCCCGCTGAGATTAATCCGCGACAGAGCTGATCCAGAATGACGGGACCACCGTGGCATTGCACTTCGACCACATCTTCCCCGGTGAAGGAATGGGGCCCTTTCATCACGACGACGAGCGCTTCATCAATAAAACGCAACGCCCCCGTGCGCTTGGTACCGGCGGCAGGTACGTCCGTATTGTCAGCGCAGATGTCGGCGAGGGCGAGCCGATGCGTGGGAAGATCTTGCAAGGCGTTACCCGACCGGAGACGTACAACGTGAGACGCGACGTCAAGGGCGTGAAGGCCACTGATGCGGAGTATGCCGATGCCGCCCTCCCCGGGAGGGGTGGCAATCGCACAGATGGTATCGTCTAGCGCGCCAAGCATGACGCACCCAGTGAGGTGGTGTTATTCAGTCGCGGAGGCGTTTCGCCGTTTACCGTTACTTTTCTGTTCTTTCGAATCTTCGATGGCAGCGGCGTCAGCGCCCTCGGGCGCCACCTGCCACTTCTTCCCAAATAACCGCTCCGTCACAACCTGCTGCGTAATCGTGAGCGTGTTGTTCGTCAGCCAATACAGCACCAACCCTGCCGGGAAGTTGACGAACAGGAACGTCATGAACACTGGGAGGAACAACATGATCTTTGCTTGCGTCGGGTCCATGGTGGTCGGTGTAATCTTTTGCTGAATGACCATGGTGGCGCCCATGATGATGGGCAAAACGTAATAGGGATCCTGCACGGAAAGATCTTTGATCCAGAGCATGAACGGCGCCTGCCGGAGGTCGATCGTCATGTAGAGAATATTAAACAGCGCGACGAAGACCGGCATTTGCAGGACCATCGGCAGACAGCCCCCGACGGGGTTCACCCGATGATCCTTGTAGAGCTTGATCAACTCCTTGTTCAGCCGCTCGCGATCATCCTTGAACTTATTTTGAATGGCCAGAACCTTCGGCTGAATGACCTGCATCTGCTTCATCGACTTGTAGCTTTTGTACTGCAGCGGCACGAACATCAGCTTGATCAGCATCGTCAAGAGAATGATCGTGACACCATAGTTGTGCGTAAACTCGTAGAGAAAGCGCAGGACATAAAAGATGGGCTTGGCGACTGCTTTCACCAGTGCCCAACTGCCAAAGACAAACCAACCAAAGTCGATCGTATCTTCCAAGCCGACATTTAAGCCCTTCAGGGTGTCGTACTCTTTCGGTCCGGCATACAGCTGCATCGTCATTGTCGATCCGGGAGTCGGCGCAGGAAACCTGACTCCGGCAGACACCAGCTTATCGCCCTCTTTCTTCGCCAGCGCAGACATCGCCTTCTTGGGCATCAGGACGCTCAGGAAATACTTGTCCTGAATGGCGGACCACTTCACATCTCCCTTACGCTCCGCTTCACCGTCCGGGGTTTCCTTCAAGACCTTGTCATCGACCAGGGAGGCTGAGCCCATCAGGCCAATAAATCCTTCGCCCCATTCGACGATGCCAAAATTGGTCCCGAGAGTCACATCCACCGGCGTGGCCAGGCCTTGCGCCCGAACAGCGATATCCACCACGTACGATCCGTGATGGAACGTCAACTCCTTCTCAACATCCATATTCCGCTGCGTGTCGTGATATCGGAATGTGATATGTCCGGTGGGATGGGCGCTATCGAGGTGAGAAATGTCTTGGGTCACCTGGTAGAGGGCAGATCCGAGATCGGACGTCACAGATTGATCGGTAGTGACCAGACTCAGAGGACCCTTGAAGCGTCCCCCGGCGTACACGAGCTGGACCGGCACGGGGCCCTGATCGGTTGACGTGGTATATCGCTTCAGCTCCCAGGACTTGAGCACTCCGCCGCGGGTAGAGAACTTAGCCCGAAATAAGTCCGTGTCCATCTCTATCGTCTGCTCTTCTTTGACCGTTCCCGTGCCAGCGTCTGATGCCGCAGGCGTGGAAGGAGAACTTGTTGGAGCAGAAGACGCAGGACTCACGGACTGAGTAGAGGCATTCTCGGACCCTGCAGACTGTCGTTCCGCGACCTGGGTATTAGTCGCGACCTGCACAGGCTCAGACGGGGGCAACAAGCCCATGCCCTTGAGGAGGTAGTCATAGCCGATAATGACGGCTAGAGAGACGATGAGGAAAACAATGACGCGCTTTTCCATGAATTTATGTACCGAATAACACCTGAGGGGTTGTCGTCACAAAAATCACCGTACCGGGTCTACTCCGCCAGGATGGAACGGGTGACATTTCAGCAGGCGCCAACCAGCCATCGCTACCCCCTTGAGCAATCCATATCGTTCAATGGCGTCTTGCGCATAGACGGAACAGGTCGGATGGAAGCGGCATGCGGGACCAAGCATCGGCGACACACAGGCCCGGTAGACCGACAGCAGGCCGATGCAGAAGTACCTCACGACGAGGGATCCCCAACACGAACCAACCGCTGTCTTTGCAATGTGCTGCGCCATACGCTTTGCAGCTCCACAAACGGCACATTCAGGCATTGTCGCTTCGGGAAGACAAGAAATGCGTGCCCCGCACTCAACGTCGGCCGCACTGCACGGCCCAATTCGCGGAATAGGCGCTTCGCCCTATTTCGCCGCACCGCCGTCCCAAACCGCCGTCCGATGACAATCCCCATCATGGTGTCTTGGGGCATCGTACCCGGACAGATCTGGAGATTGAACAATCCTGTTGAAACACGCCGCCCATTCTTCTTGATGAGCTGGATATCCCCGCTACGCTTCAAGAAAAACGACGCAGACGCCTGCCCTGCCGTCATAACCGACCTGTCTGCGGGTTACCAGGTTCGACCGGGCTTCAATCGTTTGAAGCCGCATATCGTCCGCTGTATCGCCCATGTTCTTCCACGACCAGGCTAAGACGACAGTATCCACCCCCGGTGACTACCCACCACCTGGATGTTTGCCTACATGCAGATTGCCTAGCGGCAGGAAAGAATCAGACGGTGAGGCGAGCGCGGCCCTTGGCTCGGCGACGAGCGATGACCTTGCGGCCGTTCTTTGTGCTCATGCGCTTCCGAAATCCATGTTCCCGCTTGCGCTTGAGATTCGAGGGCTGTTTAAAAGTGAACGACATTGCGCACTCCTTCTCGAGAGATCATTTTTCAATGAAGAGGCCGCATTATAGGGGCGGAACGGGAGGGTGTCAATCAATCTACCATCGCCTCTCCGCGATGAAATCGTCCCCGTGAAATGCAGCCTGCATGAAGCGCGCGTCCTCTTCGATGCGCACACGCCTTATCAATCACCACTTCTTTGAGGCACTCTTGCCCGATTGCGGCAAAGATGCCACAGCGGCCAGCCAGTGAGACAACGGAATACTGCACCGTAACTTATTGTTCTCCAAAGGCATTCAATGGTCTTCGCACGAATGCACTTTCTGGCACTTACATTGCGTAGAAGGATGCTGGATTGATGGAATCACCGACCTTCACGCGGAATCCATGAAGGACCGCGGACAGGCCGGAGCCCTCGTATCAGAAGGCACCACGGTAACACTACCGTCTAGCTAGGGGCAAAAGGCGGGAAGAACTCGCGGGACAGCCATCCGCACTATAGAATGCAAGAATGATGAGCCGCTCACGTGACATCTGCCGCATCGCCACTCGCGTTACCCTCGTCGCGCTATTATCGATGAGCTTGGGCGGGTGCGTTGAAACCGTTCCTGAGGAGTTGGTGGAATCCATTGAGAGTCTCGACCGTGACCTATCAACACTGCGAGCCTCCGACGTGAACCCCGCAGCCTATTCCAAGTTTTCCCGCCAATGGATTGCGCTACAAGGCCGAATCCGATCCGAGGAGAACATCGTCCGGTGGCCATGGGAAGACAATGAGCTGGAAACCGATCTGGAAGCCCTTCAAGTCGAGGGCACGCAGCTCCTGAGCGACGTCAACAGCCGCATTCAGGCTCAACGCACGACTGCCGAAACGAAACTCGCCAAAATCGAGCAGCGGCTTCGACTCCTGAACTCCCGAGTGGGAGACATCGGCAGCCGCGTGGTGCTGGGCGAGCATCCGGTCGAAACTGAAGTGCACGTCAAACAGGCTCGCCTGTTCCTCGAACAGGGACAATTTGAACATTCGATCCAGGCTTCGGAACGAGCCGGTAGAATCCTCCTGACTCAGACCGCCCTGCTCACCAATGAGTTAGGCCGGTATGCGGACGATGATCTGATCGCGGCGTGGCGGGAATCGGCACAACGCACCATTGACTGGTCTCGAACTCATCGGGCCCAGGCCATTGTCGTCAGCAAGGCCGACCGCGTCCTCACCCTATATAAGAACGGTCGCAAAGTTCTGACCTATCCTATTCGATTAGGATCAAGAGGAATCCGGGCAAAACAGCACTACGGTGATGGCGCTACTCCCGAAGGCGAATATCGCATTCAACGTAAACGCGGACCTGGACAAACGCCCTATTTCCGCGCCCTGATTCTCGACTATCCCAATATAGACGACCGGCGCCGATTCGAGGAAGCCCAGAAAGCAGGACTCATCCCCAAAAGCCAACATATGCCAGGCCTCATTCAGCTTCATGGCATCGCGCAAGGAATTTCGGATCAACCGTACGGCAGTATCGTGCTGGATAACCCGCAGATTGCCCAACTGTTTGACCAGGTCGCCGTGGGCACACCCGTCAATATCGTCGGCGCACTGGAATCGCAAAATTCCATTTCGCTAGTCCTGGCTGACTTGGGCGATCAGGAGGAAGAAACATAGCGTCGGGCCCGCTACGCATTAGCCTTCGGTCGCTTCTCCACCTCCATCATTCATCTCTCTCGCTCCAACTGACTCCGCCATCGCGTATCGCCTTCCCTTCCTGGTTTGCCTTTTCACATCCTCGAACCTAAGATAGGGCTCAGCCGACCAGCATCTTCGTTCCTCCACCTATGGAAGAGAGCGTGTTATGCCGATCCGCCCCAAAGTGACCTCCCTTCTGGATACCCAGACCCTCGCGACAACATTCGATGAATTGGCAAGCAGTCGCGCGATCGAACGGATTTTGATGCGAGACCATACCCTTTGGAAGCCGAATCCGACGGAAATCGATAACAGGCTGGGGTGGCTGACCGTACTCGACCACATGCAAGACGGACTTTCCGACTTGCGAAGCTTCGCCCAAGCCGCTCGAGAGGCTCGCACGACAGACGTGGTGCTACTTGGAATGGGGGGCAGCAGTTTGGGCCCGGAAGTGCTGCGCTGCACCTTTGGATCGTCGAAGGGCGCTCCTCGTCTCTGGGTCTTGGATTCCACCGTTCCCGGCTGGGTGCGACAGGTCACCGATGCGATCCAACCGGCACGAACCTTGTTCCTTGT
>CAADGJ010000194.1 GCA_900696505.1 uncultured Nitrosospira sp. | reverse complement strand
AGGGCTTCGTGAAAGGTCGGCAACTGGGCCTGGCTGGAATCAGCCATCCGGGCGACCAGCGCGACGGTATGCGTCGCAAAGCCGGCAGCAGTAATTCCCAGCGAAACCTTTGAGAGAGTTTCGGCACGGCGGAGCAAATAGGCCAGGTAACAGACCGTGCTCACGAAATACAAACCCATCGTGAGCATGAAAAAAACCGACGACATACTGCCCCTATCCTCGCAACATTTCAGCGCAAAGCTACTTTTTTCGGGAACTGGAAATTATATCGATGCGACGAGAACGGAGTCAAGAAAAGTGCACTCAATCCGGCACCGGGTCGGGAACGTTGTTCATTGTGGGAGTCCCGATCGGACATCCCGACGATCTCACGGTTCGCGCGCTTTCGACGCTTCGGCACGTCGATTTGATCGCTGCCAAGAATCCTCAGTCTACCCAAGCGCTGCTTTCGCATCACGGCATTCACGCTGTTGTCACCACCTATGATCGGAATAATGCTGCTGAGAAAACGCCAGTGTTGCTGCAGCGTCTCAAACAAGGCCGCGATATCGCGCTGGTGTCAGACTGCGGAATGCCTGCCGTTTATGATCCCGGCAGAGTGTTGATCTCCGCGGCATCCAAGGCACACGTTGCTATTGAAGTGATTCCAGGAACGTCTGTCGTGGTTGCGGCAGCAGCACTGTGTGGTATGGACGGAGACTCATTTGTGTTCGAAGGACGTTGGGCCGGCGGTCTGCGTCACATGACGCATCGCCTTCACTCCATGCGCGCCGAATCGCGCACCATGATTTTTCTCCCTCCGTCGAAAACGCTTCCCACGCTGCTTTCCCTCATCCTGCACACACTCGGCAATCGCCGAGTGGTGATAGCGCGAGACCTCACGAAAGACACGCAGACAGTCGTGAGAGGACGCATCCGCACTGTCCTGGCAAGGGATTCCTTTCACAACAGTCGATCGCAGATCACGTTAATTGTGGAAGGCATGAAAGGAAAAGGCAAGACAGCACGGGGACCGGCATGACGCCTTATTCGTCGGCACGCTTTCGTATCATGACACGAAAAGACTGTTCGGCACGTTCTTGCGAAACCACATCATGCCCATCATCGCTGACACTGCGAGGCACATTGCGAATCGGGTCGCCATCGTCCAGATGCACGAGGAGCAATTGCCCGGGAGCCATGCTTTCGAGTTTGAGCTTCGTCTTCACGAAATTGTAAGGACAAATGACCCCACGAAGATCCAATTCTTCATCGGGCGTGTGAACGTGTGCTGATGAGTTGGACATATACGCTCTCAGTGAGAAGTGATCGGGAATCGTATCAAGACTACTCTGCTGGCGCAACGGTGAGGAAGCATATCACATGACAGAAAAGCAAAGCGGGGTGCCTCTTGCGAAGCACCCCGCTCAACCATCGTCCATTCAGATGGCCTAAATCTTAGTTGGTCCAGCCCTTTTGCAGGTTGGGCTTGGCACCATCGGTGCCGTAGTCAGACTTGTTCTGAACTTTGGTCTCAGGAGCGACCGTCTGATAACCCCATCCCGGCTGCGGCTCACAATTCCAGCAGGGTGCGGTTCCAGTGAACTCACCCACGGTGGTGGTGATGACGCCAGAGGTGACCGTTCCGGGGAACACTCCACCCACCGGGCCACCCGTGTTCGTGGCTGAGTTGGTCTCGATGCCGCGCTCCGTGGACGGAGCCGGACGCTGACCAAGACCACCAAATCCTGCCAACTTTTCGTTGCCACGCATCAAATACACTTCACGAACCATCTTGCGGCCCGATCCATAGATGCCGAGGTCAGCGCGCTGGTTGGGGGCTTCGACAACCTGCAAGGAAATGTCGTCGCCGGCATTCAGCACTCGGATCTGGTCCATGTTCGTCTGGGCATCGAGGTAGGTCGTGAGCGAGCTCATCGCGCCCTGACCTGCGCGGCCTTCATCATGAGAGCTGCCACCCGTCTCGAGGTGAAGCTTTCCACCCGGGATATCGATGGCCAAGACACGCCCATAGATGGTCTCTGGCTGCGAGAGACGCTCCATGAAGGCGGTCCGGTCAAACGCTGCCGTGCGGCCGGAGTTGCCCGACACGTCTCCGACTGAGTTGCCGACACCGAACCCTGATCCTGATGAGGATTGTGGTAAGCGCTCTTGGGCGCCTGCAACACCAACGGAGCTGATAAAAAGCACCGCAGCTCCAAGTGCCAACACGTTACGCATGTGCTGCCTCCTTAGTGAGTTGGAATTGATAAGAGATTGATGATGGACGACAATAAACTAACTGAGTCATAAGTATTCCACAGCAATTTCGGGCGAACTATAGGCTAACCCCCACATCATGTCAAGAGGTTTTCGGCCGTGACATCCACTATATGGTGTTGTCGTCAGTGACACAGCCCAATTCATTCCCGTTTCACTGCGATTCAGTTCTAACAATGGTGGCATGACTGAAAATGTCGGAAGGAGTCTCGAGCTGACTGGTGGCCGCGATACGAATGGTGCCCAGAGGGAGGGTCGAACTCCCACTCTCTTGCGAGAACCGGATTTTGAGTCCGGCGCGTCTGCCAGTTCCGCCATCCGGGCATCTGTCTCGTCCTGCGACATTCAGCTCATGATCCTCAGATTTGAGGGGACGCATTTTTAACACGAACCCACAGGCTCGTCAATCGCCGCGGCGCACTCTTTTTTCTCAACGAGCCGGATGCTAGAATACCGCGTTTAGCATCCAATCAGAATTCGCGAATTGTATGGAGGCAACCATGGCAGATGTGCAGTGTGTCACCTGCGGCCAGGCAGGCGAAGCAATTACGGATATGCTGTTCCTGGGTAAACTTGAAGCGGAAATCAAGGCGAAGGTCTGCAAACCCTGCTGGAAGAAGTGGGAAGGCATGCGCGTGATGGTCATCAACGAGTATCAAGTCAATCTCGGCGATGAAAGCGGCCGCGAACTGGTCAAAAAACAGATGAAGGCGTTCCTGAAGCTGGGCGAACAAACCGACACCTCCAAACTGGATCAGAATTATCGGCCCGCCGGCACCTAAACCTCAGCGGAGACCGCCCGTCACCTGCCTGATCAAGCAGGTGTTCGGGCCATCCGTTTCCCGCATCGCTGCTTCAACTAATAGGGATGTCTACGTCGCCTACACCTCCCCTCGCCACCCCGTCACGACACCGAATTCATTGACACTCTGTTTTCAGAAGTGATAGAGTGCCCTACTTCTTAAGGTTTTTGGCTGACATCGGGAAGGATACTCCCGCCGTGATTACACAAATGCGGGTCAAGGGGCTGATTTTCGACCCCTATAACAACGCCTATATAGTGGTGCTGCGAGACGAAGAGAATTCAGACATGCTGCCGATCTGGGTGGGAAAATCGGAAGCGAGCGCCATCGGCCTCGCGCTGGAAAGCGTGACTGCGCCGCGTCCCATGACCCACGATTTGATGAAAGCATTCTTAGAAACGTTTGATGCCAAAATCATCAGCGTGGTGATTACAGATCTGAACGACAACACCTATTTCGCCACCATTCATTTGATGTACGAAGATTCTGAATACACTGTCGACTCTCGCCCCAGCGATGCGATCGCCCTCGCCCTGAGAACCAGCGCACCGATCTTTGCGAGCGAGAAGGTAATTAAAAAACAGTCGTCTGAAGAGCTTGAACAGTGGCTTGAAAACCTGAAGCCCGAAGACTTCGGCAAACTGGATAGCTAATGATGGATGCCGCAGCACCACAGCACGATGCGTCGGAGTTGGTCGCACTGTCCGTCAAACAAGTGTTGGACGATGGGAACACTGATACCCGCATCGTCGTCCTTAAAAGCGAGGATGCGAGTGTGACCCTCCCGATCTGGGTGGGCTCTGCAGAAGGCAATGCCATTCGCCTCGCCATGGAGCATGTGGTGACGCCCAGACCGATGAGCCACGACCTCATCCGGAGTTTTGCGGATCACCTCGGCGTTCGAATCGAGCGGATCGTCATTACCGATGTCAAAAGCAGTACGTACTACGCGAGCATCGCGTTTGCGTCCAAGGGGCTTCATCGAACATTGGATGCCAGACCAAGCGATGCCATCGCCCTCGCGCTTCGCGCCGGGTGCCCGATTTATGCGACACAGGATGTCCTGAACCGGCGGACGGCCGTGCATTTGGACGCATGGATCAATAAACTGGATGCCAACAATACTGAAACTCAACAGGCGTGAGGCCTGATCCCTCACATTAGAATCCTTTCGTGCAGGAGTAGATGGAGACCATGACAAAAACGTATCTCGAGAAACCCGCTAACGTGCAACGAAAATGGTACCTCGTGGACGCCGAGGGCAAGACCCTTGGCCGCCTTGCGGCGAAAGTCGCCACCTTGCTGCGAGGGAAACATAAGCCGACGTTTACCCCCCATGTCGATACCGGAGACCATGTCGTCATTGTGAATGCGGAGAAGGTCGTACTCACCGGCAACAAAATGGAGAATAAGACCTATTCGACTCACAGCGGGTTTCCTGGCGGCTTGAAGACCCTCACTGCCGAGCATGTCCACAGAAAAGACCCTACCAAGCTGTTGACGAAAGCCATCGAGGGCATGTTGCCGAAAAATCCACTTGGTAACCACATGGCGAAAAAGTTGCGCGTGTATGCCGGCGCGACCCATCCGCACCAAGCACAAAAACTGGAATCACTCTCGTTGTGATTTTTATTCTTTGTATTCGATCAGTGAAGGAGACCGCCTGATATGGCCGCAATGACGCAGTACGCAACCGGAAAAAGAAAAAGCGCGATCGCGCGCGCATGGGTCACCGCAGCCGCTGGTGACATTGTCATCAACGAGAAGCCGCTCGAAAAAGCGTTTCCTCGCCCCACGCTGCGGAATGTGATTCAATTTCCGTTCGAGTTAGCCGGAGTGGCAGGTAAATATTCCGTCCGCGCCACCGTCTACGGTGGTGGCCCCGCAGGCCAGGCCGGAGCTCTCCGCCACGCCATCTCGAAAGCGCTGGTCATCATGAGCGCGGCGTTCCGTGGTCCCATCAAGAAGGAAGGCCTTCTGACTCGCGATTCTCGCGTGAAAGAACGTAAGAAGTACGGCCAGAAGGGCGCCAGAAAGCGCTTCCAATACTCGAAGCGGTAACGAACGACTGGAGCGACAGGGTTCAAAAGGGAAGGCTCCGCAGCCTTCCCTTTTTTATTGGCTCGCTGCAGGTGGGCCACAATTTGTCACGGGCCGGGAGGCGAAGATGACGTCGGTACGAGTAGCGGTAGCAGGGGCCAGCGGATATACCGGAGCAGAACTAGTGCGGCTCCTCTCTCAACATCCCCACGTACAACTCACAGCGGTCACCTCGGAAAAGTCAGCAGGCATGGCCATCTCTGCCGTGTATCCTCACCTGCAGGGAATCGTGCAACTCCCATTCGAAGCGTTGGCACCGGAAGCGTTGGCGGAGCGGGCCGATGTCCTGTTTCTGGCACTCCCCCACACCAAATCGATGGGTCCCGTGGCAAGCTGCATGAAGGCCGGCAAGCGTGTCATCGATTTGAGCGCCGACTTCCGGCTGAAAAATCCCGCTACGTATGAAACCTGGTACCAGACCGCACATGCACAACCCCAGTTAATCAAGGATGCCGTGTACGGTCTGCCGGAACTGCACCGCGCTGCCATTGCACAGGCCCGACTCGTAGCCTCACCTGGCTGTTACCCCACGGCTGCGATTCTCCAGCTGGCACCCTTGATCGCCCATGGATTGGTCTCGCCTGACAGCATTGTGATTGACGCAAAATCCGGCATCTCGGGCGCAGGCAGAAGTCCCGCCCTCCCCTACCACTTTCCCGAAGCCCACGAGTCGCTGGAGCCCTACAAGATCGGACAGCATCGACACATCCCTGAAATCGAGCAGGAACTCACCGGATTAGCCGGCAGCAAGGGACGTGCGGCTGAGGCTGGACAGGGCCCTGTCACTGTGGCCTTCACTCCGCACCTCGTCCCCATGAATCGAGGCATCCTCAGCACCGCCTATGCACGAATGACGAACCAGCCCGATGTTGCCGAGTTACGGAATCTCTATCGGGAGTTTTACAAGGGCGAACGATTTGTGCGCCTGCTCGAAGGCGCCATGCCGAATCCTCGCCACGTGCGAGGAGCCAACTATTGCGACATCGCCGTACACACCGATCGACGCGCCGGTTGGGTCGTGACCGTGTCGGCCATTGATAACCTGATCAAAGGGGCAGCCGGCCAGGCCATTCAGGCCATGAATCTGATGCTGGGTTACCCGGAAGAAACCGGCCTCGTAGCTCCGGGCGTCTACCCCTAGCGTGCACTTGCATGGGCCCGTCGTAGCGAGTCACCTTCACATCACATAGGAAGAGCGATGAAGACAATTTCAGGAGGCGTCACCGCGCCCATCGGTTTTCGAGCCGCCGGAGTCTACAGCGGCATCAAAAAGAAAAAGAAGAAACAACTCGACCTGGCACTGCTCGTGTCGGACCGGGAGGGTCCGGTAGCCGGAGTCTTCACGAAGAATCAAGTCGTAGCAGCGCCGGTCATTCTCGATCGTCTGCACCTCAAGCAGGGCGTCGGCCGCGCCTTCCTCGTCAATAGCGGAAACGCCAACGCCTGTACCGGCCCGGAAGGCATGCAGGCAGCCAAGGAGATGGCGAAGCTGGCGGCAACGGCCCTCAATTGCGCACCACAGACCATTTTCGTCGGATCCACCGGGGTCATCGGTCAACCGCTCCCGATTGACTGCATCCGAAAAGCGCTTCCCGCCCTGTCTGCGCGCCTAACACGTAGGGGCGGAGCCGAAGCGGCCGCGGCGATCATGACCACCGACCTCAAACCGAAACACGTTGCCGTCCGGGCTCTACTCGGCGGAAAAATGGTGACTGTCGGCGGCATGGCCAAGGGATCGGGCATGATTCATCCCAACATGGCCACGATGCTGGGCTACCTCACCACCGACGCGGCCATCGGGCAACGGGCCCTTCAAGCGGCGCTCCGACAGGCGGTCGATCAATCATTCAATTGCATCACGGTCGACGGAGATACCAGCACGAACGACACGGTGCTCTGCCTGGCCAACGGCATGGCCGACAACCGCCCTATCACACCCGGCTCAGCCGATTTCACACGCTTCTGCGCGATGCTTGAAACGGTATGTCGCACACTCGCGCTGAAAATCTGCTGGGATGGCGAAGGTGTGACGAAGGTCGTACGGGTGGAAGTGAAGGGAGCACAGTCCACGAAAGCGGCCAAACAGGTCGCCCAAACGGTCGCAACTTCCAATCTGGTCAAAACCGCGCTCTTCGGCGGCGACGCCAATTGGGGCCGCGTCATGGCGGCGCTCGGACGTGCAGGCGTGCCCATCGACCCTTCCCGCATCAGCCTGCAATTCGGGGGGGCCCCGATGGTGCGCAAGGGACAAGGACTCGGCCGCGCAGCCGAACGGCAGTTGACCAAAGTCTTCAAAGCGAAAGAGTTCACGATTCTCATCGATCTGGCTCAAGGCAAGGCCGGGGCCCACATGTGGACGACGGATTTGTCTTAC
The DNA here is from genome assembly GCA_900696505.1 of uncultured Nitrosospira sp. Classification (GTDB taxonomy): domain Bacteria; phylum Nitrospirota; class Nitrospiria; order Nitrospirales; family Nitrospiraceae; genus Nitrospira_A. Next base: position 3,000 of record CAADGJ010000194.1, on the reverse strand, counting down.
GAATACGTGCGAATCAACGCGAGTTATCGTTCGTAAGGAGCCTCGCGCGGTTGCAAAATCGCGGCCACTGTGCTAGCGTTCGGGCGTTTCGCGCAATGAACGGTTTGTCCCATCGTTCGCCGCGCGGCATTCAAAATCAGGGACAACTTAATTAAATCCACACCAGCGTGATGCGCACGCTGCGCAGCCTGAGAATAAGGGGGACATCCCCCCTCGCCGTGGGCTTTTGCCAGGCGCTCTGCAGGCTTCGGAGGGAGGTGAAGGTATGGGAGTAGTTGCGATTAAGGAATTACTGGAAGCCGGCGTCCATTTCGGACACCAGACCAACCGTTGGAATCCGAAAATGAAGCGGTTTCTGTTCGGAGAGCGCAACGGCGTCTACATTATTGACCTTCAACAAACGGTCGAACGCATGGAGCAGGCCTATGCCTTCGCTCGCGACACCGTGGCAGCCGGTGACTCCGTCCTGTTCGTCGGCACAAAACGCCAGGCGGCCGAAATTTTGGAAGAAGAAGCCAAGCGCGCCAATCAGTTCTACATCAACCAGCGCTGGCTGGGCGGCATGCTGACAAACTTCCAGACCATCCGCCGCAGCATCGACAAAATGAAGAAGATGGAAGCAACCCTCGCTGATCCGACGCATCAGGGCCATACGAAAAAAGAGCTCGGACAGATGCAGAAGGAAGTCGTCAAACTGCAGAAGAACTTGTCGGGTATTCGCAACATGCGGGCTCTGCCCGGCGCCGTGTTCATTCTGGATACGCGCATCGAACACATTGCCATCCTCGAGGCCAGCCGGCTGGAGATTCCCGTGATTGCGATCGTCGATTCGAACTGCGATCCGGATCACATCCAATATCCGATTCCCGGCAACGACGACGCGATTCGTTCCATTAAGCTGATTATCTCCCGGATTGCGGACGCCTGCCTTGAAGGCGCCCATCTGCGCGCCCAGCAGGAAGAGACGGAGTTCGCATCGGCACCGGCCGGCGGCGCGGCCAAACCGGCGCCCAAATTGGCCGGCGTGTCCGCATCCTAAGGGCTGCATCTCGCACGATGACATTGTTCTATTCGATTAACTGAGGAAGCCATGGCAAGTTTGAGTGAGCTGGTAAAAGAGTTGCGTGAAAAGACCGGGGCCGGCATTCTGGATTGCCAGAAAGCCCTAACTGAAAACGGAAACAGCATCGATAAGGCCATCGACTACCTTCGACAGAAGGGGTTGGCGGCAGCGCAGAAAAAGGCCGGACGGGAAACCAACCAGGGTCTGATTCACGCGTACATTCATGCCGGAGGAAAAATCGGCGTGCTCATCGAAGTGAACTGCGAAACCGATTTCGTGGCGCGCAATGAGCAGTTCAAGGCCTTCGTCAACGACCTCGCCCTGCAGGTAGCCGCTGCAAGCCCGTCCTATGTGCGACGGGAAGAGATCGCAGCCGATGTGGTGGCCAAGGAACGGAGCATTTACGAAGGGCAAGCGAAGGAGCTCGGGAAGCCGCCGGCCGCCTGGCCGAAGATCGTCGAAGGCAAACTCGAAAAGTTCTTCCAAGAGAATTGCCTGCTCGAACAGGCGTTCATCAAGGATCCCTCCGTCGTCATCAAGGATCTCCTGGCGCAACAAATTGCCACGATCGGCGAGAACATGAACATCCGCCGGTTTACACGATTCCAACTAGGCCAAGCATGAGTTCTGCTCACTACCGCCGCATCCTGCTGAAAGTCAGCGGAGAAATGCTGGCCGGTGAGCAGGGCTATGGCATCCAACCCTCGATTCTCGAAGGGCTGGCAGAAGAAATTGCCGACGTCGTCGCGATGGATGTCGAAGTCGCCGTCGTTATCGGCGGCGGCAATATCTTCCGCGGCCTCGCCGCCAGCGCCCGCGGTATGGAGCGGGCGTCCGCCGATTACATGGGCATGCTCGCGACCGTCCTGAATGCGCTTGCGCTTCAAAACGCGCTGGAAGGTCGAGGCGTCAGTACCCGTGTCCAGTCCGCCATCGAGATGCGTCAGTTGGCCGAAGGCTACATTCGCCGACGCGCCATCCGCCATTTAGAAAAGAAACGTGTCGTGATTTTTGCCGGAGGAACGGGCAACCCCTATTTCTCCACCGACACTGCCGCGTCGCTCAGGGCGATGGAAATCGGCGCACAGGTCATCATGAAAGGCACCAAGGTCGACGGCATTTACGACAGCGATCCGGTCAAAAATCCGCAAGCCAAAAAGTACAATGAGATTCCCTTCCTCTCGATTCTCACCCAGAATCTCAAAGTCATGGATTCGACCGCCATCAGCCTGTGTATGGACAACCGATTGCCGTTGATCGTCTTCAATTTGAAAGAAAAGGGCAACTTCAAACGTGTCGTCCAGGGTGATCCGATCGGCACCCTGGTCACCGTGGAAAGCCGCTAAGGGAGAGACTGATGTCGACGGCGCAGGAAGTCAAACAGCGTGTGACCGAAAAAATGGACCATGCGATCGAGCATCTGAAACGCGACCTGGCCGGAATCCGCACCGGTCGCGCCTCAGTCGCACTGCTTGATGGCATCAAAGTCGACTATTACGGCACGCTGACGCCCTTGAAACAGGTGGCCAACGTGGCCACGCCGGAAGCCCGGCTCATCACGATTCAGCCGTGGGAACAGAACCTGATCCGGGAAATCGAAAAGGCGATTCAAATGTCCGATCTCGGACTGACGCCATCGAACGACGGCAAGATGATTCGCATCCCCCTTCCGCCGCTGACCGAAGAGCGCCGCAAGGATCTCATCAAGGTCTGCAAGAAACACGGCGAAGAAATGAAGGTGCAAATTCGTGGCTTCCGTCGAGACGGCAATGAAGAACTGAAGAAGCTGCAGAAAGACGCCAAGCTCACCGAAGATGAGCTCCGAAAGTCGGAAACAGAGATTCAAAAGTTCACCGACCAGTATGTGCAGAAGATCGACGACATGATGAAGAAAAAAGAAGGCGAAATTCTGGAAGTCTAGCGCCCAATCCTGTTGT
>CAADGJ010000193.1 GCA_900696505.1 uncultured Nitrosospira sp. | reverse complement strand
AGGATACGAATCTGTCGGATGGCGATGGTCATGGGGCCTCGCTGATGGGAATGGTGACGATGACACCGCCCATGATGTCGTTGAGTTTATAGTCGCGCCTGGGGCTGTTCGCATGCCCGTTGTGACAGGATACGCAGCTCTCCGAGACCGCCCGGTCGGCGTAGATGCCTTGGAAGTACCGCACCCCGCCCTGCTGATAAAAGCCCGTGAACGGTTTCTCCGGCGCCTTCATGACGACTTCCAGGCCGCGTCGTTCGAACTCACTGTTCGGGCCGTTCCACACGTAAATCGGGGTGAGGCTGGCGAGCCGGAAACTCAGTTTCATGTCTTTCTGGGCAACCAGCCGGCCTGATTCGAGAAGGAATTGGGCGGGCAGGGGAAGTCCTTTTTCTTCTTTCCAATGTTCGAGGGCTTCGACCACGCCTTGGGTGTGCAACTTGTCGACGACGTTCTGCGTGTAGTTGGCGCGATTGGCATCGATCACCGCATGAATGAAACTGGTCACCCGTTCGGGCGCGACCATGTCGGCTTTGCGTGACTCTGCCACGGCGAGGGCGATGACCCAGTAGGTGATCGCCGCCACGAAGCCGGCTACCCCCGCCATGACGATCCAGAACCCGTTTCGACTCATGCACCCCTCCTCGCCGACAACTGTGATTGGGTATAGGTTTCGACCGCCGCCTGCACCGCGCGACCTGGCTGATCCAGCCAGCCGTGTTGCGCGAAAATGTCTTCCAAGGCGTTGAGCAGCGTCAGCACGTGCGCCTGCTGACAGGACTCGCCCATCAGCCCGATTCGCCAGACCCGCCCGCGCAGCGGCCCCAGGCCACCCCCGATTTCAATCCCGTGGTCTTGCAACAGCTGCGTTCGCACCAGCGTATCGTCGATGCCCTCGGGCAGGGTGACACAGTTGAGCATGGGGAGTCGATGCGCCGCCGGAGGGAGCGGCTGTAGGCCCAGAGGCTCAAGGCCGGCGAGTAAGGCGTCGCTGTTGAGTTGATGGCGGATGAACCGCGGTGGCAGTCCTTCCTCATGGATCAGCCGCAGGGCTTCGTGCAATCCATACAGCATAGAGATGGGCGCCGTGTGGTGATAGGCGCGGCTGCGGTCATTCCAATATTCGGCAATCAATGAGAGGTCAAGGTACCAACTGTGACAGGGTGTCCGTCGCTGTCGAACGGCCTCCATGGCTCGGGGGCTCACCGTCAACGGGGCCAGGCCAGGCGGACAGCTCACGCATTTTTGCGTGCCGCTGTAGCAGGCATCAATGCCCCATGCGTCAACCTCGACGGGGAGGCCTCCGAGGGATGTGACGGCATCGATGATCAATAAGGCGCCGTGCGCCCGACAAAGGGCGCCGACGTCTTCGAGCGGTTGCCAGGCGCCGGTTGAGGTTTCCGCATGCACCAGTACCACCGCCTTGACCGGGCCGCCTCGAGACAAGGCATCGTGCACGGCATCCAACGAAATGATCTGTCCCCAGGGCGCCTCGATACGTAGCGGGATACCGCCGCTCCGTTCAATCATGGTGGCCAGTCGTGAACCAAACACGCCGTTGACCCCTACGATGGCGCGGTCGCCCGGCTCGATGAGATTGGCGATCACGGCCTCCATGCCTGCCGATCCCGTGCCCGGGAGCGCGATGGTGAACTCGTTCTCCGTCCGGAACAGGGTGCGGAGCGAGGCTTGAATGGTATTCATCAGATTCAGGAAGATCGGATCCAGATGGCCGACCAGTGGCTGCGATAGGGCATGAAGCACGCGCGCATGCACCATGCTCGGGCCGGGACCCATCAGTAATCGATGCGGGGGGACGAATGCGTGATCGTGCGAGGAAAGGCTCATGGTTGCAACTGATCGTGTCCGCTCGCCAAGCGGGGGCGCACCGTCTCGGGAACAACGCCTGGCGTGGCGAGTGGCGTAGTATAGCGAAACCGGAGGGGGTTCAGCCATGGGATTGTGGCGAGATCCCGTCACCCTCTGTTGCGGGATGCTCTGCAGTTTCACCGCCATAAGGCCGGTGGTATACTCCGGCGCGCCTTACCCTTGGAGGTCTCGTGGACGCTGACGAATCGACTGGTCCGGTCTCGCAATCATCTCGCCCTCCAGCGCCCTGTGTCGGGGCGCCTCCTCCGCCGCATGCGTACAATCCCGAGTTTTCCCGTGCGGTCACGTTGTTATCTGCCGTGGTGCTGTCGGCTTCGATCGCGGTCGTGGCCTGGTTATCGTTCGATATCCCGAGAGTGGAGCGGGTCGCGGATCCCGGCCGGGCGCTGAGTCATATGGTCGGTCGTCTGATGGATCAGGCAGACGGCGTGAAGACGCTGCCGGTATGGGAACAGTTCCTTTATGACCTCACGATGGGAAGCGATGCGAACGATCGTGAGCAGGCCATCGAGTGGTATCGCGAACTGGCCGAAGAATCGTCCGATCCGTTTGTCGATTTGCACCTGGCCATCCTGGAGGGCGAGGCGGGGCATCTTCCGGAGGTTCGACAACGTATCTCGCGATGGATCAGGCAGTCCGCACCGTATCCGTTGTTTGCGCGACTGTTACAGGCTGGATACGTCGATGCGCATGTGGCGCGCAGCGCGGGGTTCGATCTGCAAGCCTCTTTGGCAGAGCAACCCGTTTCCGGCTGGTTCTACAGCCGGCTGGCGGCTCGTATTGCCGAACGCGCAGGGGATCGTCCGCTGCTCGTCACGATTGAGACAGCCGACCAGCAACGCATCGAAACATTGGTCTGGCGCTCACGGGCGTTCGCCCTGCTCGAGTTGGGCCTCATGGTCGTCGGGGGAATGGTCCTGATGGTATGGGTGCGGCGAGGTACAGGCGCGAACATGTTTCGGGTCGGATCCGCCGAGTTGCCGCCCCTGTGGGCAGGCCGTCTGGGGGCCGGTGTGTTGCTGCGCGGGGGTGCCGTTGGTGCGTTGTTGACGGTGGCGTTTCTGTTTGCCGCCGGCGACGTGCCCTCCTTGCGGGTCGTTGCGGTGCCGCTGTCGAACCTGCCGCTCCTGGCATTGGCCTATTATCACTTGCTTCGGCCCCAGCGGCAGACATTCTGGCGAGGACTGGGGTTGAGTCTTGAGCCGCGTCATGTGGGACAACTGAGTTTGGCCGTCTTGGCAGTCGTGGCAGCCGGACTTGTGGGAGAGTGGGTGTTGGGCCGCCTTGCCGAGCCACTGAATTTAATTAGTCACTGGACCGAGTGGTTCGATGCGGATCTCGTATGGGGCACGCCTCCGACTCTGATTGTCAGTTTGATGGAATATGTGGTCTTTGCGCCGGTCTTTGAAGAGTTGGCCTTCCGTGGACTGTTATTCGGCGTGTTCCGGCGGCGGTTCCAATGGGGCACAGCAGCCATGCTGAGCGCGGCCTTGTTTGCCATTGCTCACGGCTATGGATTGATCGGATTCTTGAGCGTCTTCTGGAGCGGCGTGATCTGGGCGTGGGCTTATGAGCGAACGGGGAGTTTGTGGCCGGGCATGATCGGCCATGCCGTCAACAACCTCCTGGTCTGCCTCAGCGTGATGGCGCTGTTGCGGCCCTGAAAGCGGTGTTCGAGCGAGACCACTGCATGGTTATTCCGATGGGTAGATGTGCGGACTGGTACGTGGTGGAAAGGTGATAACAACGGTCACAGCCGCCGGTGAGCCGTCACGATCAGAATTTGTGCCGGCCGCTTGCTGATGTTGCGCCAGCAGTGCCGGTTGCCTGCCGGTATCCCGGCGGCATCGCCGCGCTTGAGCTGGTGGACGTCCTCCTCCAGCGTCAATTCGAGAGATCCCATCAGGACGACCGCGAGTTGTTCTGCCTGCCGGACGTAGGGTTTATGACCGCTGGCTCCCCCCGGCTGAATCGTGATCACCATAGGCTCGAACTGGCTGTCCTTGTTGAACGGGCCGAGCGCTTCGATTTTTGCACGAGACCACTCGCTTTGGACGACCGGCCGAGAATCGGACCGGATGATGGCCGGAGGCGTCGGGTCGATGGCCCGAAAGAACTCTCCCAGGGTGACGCCCAATGCGGAGGCGATCTTTTCGGTGGAGGCAATGGACGGCGAAGCCTGGCGGAGTTCGACCTGAGAGATGAAGCTGGGAGAGAACCCGCACTTGTCGGCGAGTGTTCGCACTGAAAGATGATGAGATTTGCGAAGCCGCCGGACAATGTCGCCGACGTGCACCTCGGCTTTGGTGGGAGGAGGTGAGGCGCGTTTCAGTGGCTTCGTTTTCTTGGTAGCCGTCATTTGTCCGTTAAGAACACATACATAGAGCCGAGTGCGAAAGACCGGCTTTTTACCTGTGTAACACGTTTTTGTGGGGAGTCTCAAGGATGAGTCACTTTCCCCGTCCTCTGCGCTACTGCCGTCTGTCGATTTCTCGACACCGCGTCCTAGGGACTTCCCCAGCTTCCCAGACCTTCGTAAACGGGCTAAGGAAGTGTCCAGTATAGCTGGACAGTCGTTCAGCCGTTATTGTGGAGTGTTCGTTGCTCGTTCGTCAGTCACTGATGGCCTGATCTGAACCAGGACCAGTGACACATCCAGATGCGAAGTGGGGAGGGAGCTTGAAGGACAAGGCCACATGGTTGACGTTGACGATATTTACAAGTGCATGCGCCCTGTTATGGCTGACAGGCGTGACCAGCACCAAGCATCTCGTGGATAACCTCATTGCGGGCTATTTGTTGTCTTGGGGCTTGTATGCTTTTCTCTCCGATCTGCCGCGCAGGGAGATTCAGGGACGGTTCATTTTGATGACCCTCTGCGGGATTGTGGTGTTGGGGACAGCCGAATTGCTCGGCGTGACGGGACTCGTGAATTACCAAATGCTGTTTGGGACCCAGGGGCGTGAATGGTTCGATCGCTCCGGATATGTCCGTGATCCGGAACTTGGATATCGCCGTCAGGCGCATTACCAGGAGGAAGGGGCGTTTGTGCGAGGAAATATCGGTGAAGCGCTCTGTCTTCCGGCGAATGCACCTCAACGATTTGATCTCCGGTATGACCATCGGGGGTTTCGCAACGATACGGATCTGGATCGGGCGGAGGTGGTGGTCATTGGTGATTCCTATGTGGAATCGCCCATGCTCCCTGGCGACAGTCTTCTGACGACGCAATTAAGCCATCGGCTGCGCACGTCTGTCGCGAATTTAGGGATTAGCGGATATGGGCCGGAGCAGGAACTCGTCGTGCTGAAGCGGTATGCGCTGGACCTTCAGCCGAAGACGATCGTGTGGGTATTTTTTGAGGGAAACGATCTCTATCAATTGGATCCGGAAGAGCAAAACCTGAGCGCCGTGCCCGACACCAGGGCCGAACACGACGAGTATTGGATGCGCTCGTTGACGAGGAACCTGCTGCTCCTTTCACGTAAAGCGGTGCAGGGATGTGTGCCCCATCCAGATTACTTGCGACTTCGCGGAACGTTTCACGATACAGAGGGCAATGAAACCCTGTTGTATTTCTGGGAAAGGCTCGGCGAATTAAAACCGACGGACAGACTCCGCCTCGAGCGGCTGCGATCAATTTTGACCGAGGCGTATCACGTGAGTCGTCAGCAAGGTATTCGCCTCGTGGTGGCGTTTGCGCCGGTGAAGCATCGGGTGCATCAGGGATTGAAAAACTTCGAGCCACTCACCGCGGAAATGAGAGAGTGGCCGCTCAATGAACTGCCCGATGAAGTGGCGTCGATGCTGAACACACTCTCCCCGGATATCGAATTCATCGATTTGACTCCGCCGCTTCGCGAGGCTGCTGCACAGGGTGTGTTGACCTATCTTCCCGATGACACTCATTGGACGGCGGAGGGGCAGCGAGTCGCCGGTGAAGCGATCCATCATCTCCTTGCTGGCGGCCAGACTCGCGTGGCTAAGCAGTAAGGCGTGGCTAGGGGCAGTTCCTGACGCCTGATTCCTGCTGGAGGGTCGCGAGTGTGCGATAGAGATCCGGATGCCGGAGGGTGTAGCGTAAGCCTTCGAGCGCTTTGCGATTGTTAATCCGCTTGCCCGGTTGGCTGGAGGTGGCCTCCCGCGGGCTCACAATGCCCCATCTGGTCGACACTTCTACGCAAATCTCGGTCCAGCGGCGCGGAAGCCCGTCGCTGATATTGTAGATGTCTCCGGCGCGTCCGATTTGCAGGGCCAGAAGGCAGAGCGCGGCAAGATCTTCGACATGAATCAAGTTCACAAATTTATTCGTGGGGCCGACGCGCCCTTGGCGGATCCACTCCACCGGATTGCGATGGGGGCCATAGATTCCGGCCACGCGGAGAATGATCCCACCATGCTTCGTGCGGAGGTATTCCTCCCCTTGGACCCGTGGAAGGTCGACATTGACGGGGCACGTCTCGTCGATCCATGGGGGCATGTCTGTCAAAGGCTCATCTCCTCGATCGGAGGCGGACGTACTGCCTAACACCACCAAGCGTCGCGAATGGCTGCAGGAGTGTGTGGCGAAGGCCTTCACCTGCTCAAGAGGAACTGCCGGAAACGTCCAGATCAGGTCCGCGTCCAACGGCAACGCAGACCATGTGGAAGGACTCTCGAGATCGAACCGGATGCGGGCAGTCTGGGCTATGTCGCTGAGGTGGTGCTCCGGCTGGCGGCTGCTGGCCAGAATGGGCAGCGATTGTTCGCGGGCCAGCTTCTGAATCCATCGGCCGGTGTAGCCGGTTCCGAGAATCACTATGGGGCGGAGCGAGGGCATCCGGGCATCATACCCGAACTGCCGGTTCGTTTGCTGCTGCCGGTTTGAGCCTATTCTGGTTCTAGTCTCGGGACAGAGTCGCATGCTAAAATCCGGCCCCGATGGCGTCTTTCAACTTACGTCAGGACGAGACGGGTGACATGATCGGCCGACCGACCGATGCGCAGGCGCAGCGGCGGCAGCGGATCCTGGCCGGACTTGCCGGCCTGCTGGCCTGTCTCTTTTTTGTGCTGGATCTTCAGTTGCCGCTGGGTGTGGCCAACGCGGTACTCTACAGCGCGGTCGTGCTCCTGTCGTCTGCCAGTCAATATCGATGGTTGCCGATTGCCACTGCCACCGCGTGCTCATTGCTCACGATCATTGCCATTCCGTTCAGTCCGCGGATCCCCAATCTTCCCCCCTGGTTTGAATGGGTCAATCACCTGTTTAGTCTCTTCGGCGTCTGGGCTCCTGTGGTGTTTGTCTATCAGCGTCGCCGTACGGAGCGACTGCTCGAAGAAATCAACGAGCGGCTGGAACGAGGGGTAGAAACGCGGACGGCCGATCTGGCCGCCAGCCGGCTGGCGCTGGAGCGGAGCGAAGAACAGTTGCATACGTTGACCGGCCGGATTCTCACGGCCCAGGAAGAAGAACGCCGGCGGATTGCCCAGGACCTGCATGATGATGTCAATCAGCGGCTGGCGCTGCT
>CAADGJ010000192.1 GCA_900696505.1 uncultured Nitrosospira sp. | reverse complement strand
GGCGTGAAATAATCCAGCTCGATGATGAGGACCGCCACCTGGCGTCCATGCTTCTGTCCACGGATCAGGGCTTGATTCAGGAGCGAGAGAAACAGACGATTCAGGGGGAGGCCGGTGACCGGATCGTACGTGGTCTTGCTGCCACTTTCTGCGGCGCTCCAGAGCGGCCGCACAGCGGAAGAGCGACTTCGCGGAGTCCAGAAGGTCGCCCCGAAAATCATCAGCGTGAAGGCGACGCCGATCGAAACCATCACGGGATAGGCCGTTAATGCGGAGATGGTCAGGAGACCAATGGCCGCGGTCCAATACAAGCCGCCTGCCATAAACAGGAGACAGGCCAATACGCCGAATCGGGCGGCATCATAGGATCGGGTGAGCGCGTCATTGTCCGACCAGGCATGATGATGGTCGGGCTCAGGCTCAACGGCAGCGCTCGACTCGCCGGTTACTGATGGAGGCACGCTCATACGCGCGAAGAGAACTGATAGGTTGCCCAATGGCTATTGGGGTTTAGAGCGTATCGGACGGAGCGGGGGGAAACTAAAGGCGGTGGGTCGGTGTCACTGAAGATCGTTCATAGAACCGACAACAAGGAGGAGCAGTGGATGCGAATGGCCGGTTTGACATCTAGACATCAACCGGTTCAAGCCGGGCCTTAAGATGAAGAATGGCTTTCGAATGGATTTGGCAGACACGCGATTCCGTGACTTTTAAGGCCTGCCCGATCTCTTTCATGGTCAACTCCTCGAAATAGTAGAGTGACAGCACCAGGCGCTCCTTTTCAGGCAAGTCCTGGATCGCGGCTTCCAGCACGTGGCGGGCTCGCTCATTCACCAGCACTGAGAGCGGATCCGGCTGATTGGAGTCGGTCAACATGCTGATGATCTTGTGTCCATCCGCATCCTGGACTCCGAGGTCATCCAGGCTGATGACCACGGCGCCTCGCGAGCGGGTCAGGAACTCGTCCAACTCGTCCGCAGACATTTTCAGTTCTTTGCCGACTTCCTGGTCTGTTGGCGGACGACCGAATCGATGCAACAGCTCGGAGTAGGTTTTTTGAAGCAGGGAAATGCGTTCATGAACCGAGCGCGGAATCCAATCCATCGATCGGATTTCATCAAGCATGGCGCCCCGAATCCGGAATTCCGCATAGGTTTTGAACTTGGCCTCGCGGGTCGGATCGTATTTGTCCATCGCATCCATGAGCCCCATGATGCCCACGGACATCAGGTCCTCCGCATCCATGTAGGCCGGCAGCCGGAAAGCCAACCGATGGGCCATGGCCTTCACGACATGCGTGAATTCCTGAATGACCCGCTCACGATCCGCTTCCGCAATCACCCGGCGCGAGGCATTTCCGGTCGCAGACATTTTTCGTGCTTCCATCATGCGAGTTCAGTCCTTTCAGTCAGTGCGTTCGCAAGAGTTGTTGCCAGAGGAACTGCACTGTGCCCTTCGGAAGCGCCGGAGGCGTCAACTGGGCCACCGCTTCAGTCAGCTCTCGGAATGCGCGGCTGGCCGGCGCGTGAGGAAACAGATCGATGACGGCACGCTGCTGGGACACCGCCATCGGCACATAGTCGTCCTGCGGGATGGCGCCCAGGTAGTCGAGAGAAATGTGTAGAAAGCGGCTGACGGCCACTTCCAGCTTACGGTAGATGCGTGCGGCGTCACGCGGTGACTTCACCATATTGACGAGGACGTGAAAGCGCCGTTCACGGTATTGCCGCAGCAAGACCTTCATCAACGCATAGGCGTCCGTCAGCGACGTGGGCTCCGGAGACACGACGACCACGATGGACTGGGCAGCCGCCGCGAAGTACGTCACCGTTGACGAGATGCCGGCGCCGGTATCGATCAACAGCACGTCCATCGTCGAGGCCAGGCGTTCCAGCTCTTCCTGCAGAATAAGCTGTTGCGCTTCGGTCAAGACAGTCAGTTGCGAAATGCCGGTACTGGCAGGCAGCACCACGATCCCGTTGGGACCGGTCAAGGCGATATCCTCGAGCCGGCACGTTTTCGAGAGGACATGTTCCAGCGTGTATTTGGGCGTCAGCCCCAGGAGAATATCGACATTCCCCAGGCCAAGATCGGCATCTAACACCAGCACGCGTTTCCCGGTCTGGGCGAGGGCGATGGCGGTGTTGGCCACCACATTAGTCTTCCCTACCCCGCCCTTTCCGCTCGTGACGGTGATGACCTGCGTGCGGGAGGGACCGACGCTGCCGTCAAACGTGTTCAGTTGCGGATCCAAAATGTCTGGTTCGATCGCCATCGTCTCTCCCCTGTTATTCGCTACCGTCTATCGCGTGTAGGTCTTGATGCCTGGGACAACTGCCGGTGCGGCCTGCCTGATCCATGGCTGACCATTCTGCTCTCCCGGCGTCCGAACCTGCCCACCCAGCAGCAGGTCGCCCAAGCGGTTGACTTGCGCCTGGACTAAGTCGTCGGGCACACGTTGACCGGTGCCCCAATAAGACAGCGGGATGCCCGTCCGATGCGTGGCTTCAAAAATTCCGCCATACCCGGTCGTTTCATCGAGCTTGGTAAACAGCAGTCGCAACGAGGGCACGTCCACACACTGGCTGGTACTGACCACGATATCCGGCACACGCGTGCCGGCGGCCAACACGAGATGGACTTCCAGGGGAAGGGCTCCGTTCAGCAACCCTCGCCACCGCTGCGCCGCGATCGGTTCATAGGGGTTGAATCCCGCCGTATCGATCAGGATCAACTCTGCTTCACGCGCTTGCGCGATGGCGGCGCGAGCGTCCTCGCATGACGATGCGACAGTCAGCTCAATTCCCAACACCTCCGCGTACAGCCGGAGGTGTTCCACCGCCGCGGGACGATACGTATCCATGGTGATGAGGGCGACACTCCGCTGTTCAACGATGCCGTAGTGCGTCGCCAGCTTCGCGATCGTTGAAGTCTTGCCGACGCCGCTGGGCCCCACAAACATCGCGATCTTTTGCTCGCCGGCGTTGCTCAGCAACGGACCGGCGGTCGAGACACGATCGAGCAGTACCGTCCGCAAAAGCTGGAGGGAAGAATTGCGCTGGGACGCCCCCTGTTCAACCAACGTCTCGCGCAACTCTCGCAAACACGCTTCAGCAGTGGCATGCTCCACGCCTTGGGCCAGGAGGTCTTCATAGACCCGTTGGAATGATTGGAAGGTTGTGCCCTGACCGTCCTTGGTGACGGGGGAAGACTTTGCCGTGCGGGAAAGTTCTTGAGGAACAAAAGAGGCCTGGCGGGAAGCAGGGCGCGACTGGTCCTCTCTCTTCTCTATGGCGCCTTGAAGTGTTTTCTGGAACCGTGACTCCTCGGCCGGCACCGCGGGAGCTTGTGCGACAGCCGGAGCGGAACGTTCATCTTCGCCCAGTATGGGTGCAGATTCCGGCACCGCGGCATCGTCTTCAATCGCCGCCATCACTTCGAGCATCGATCCGCCCAGGAGGCCGAACCCGTTATCCCAGGATCGCACGCGCTTCGTCGACAAAATGACGGCATCCGGCCCCAGCGTATCCTTGATGGAGCGAATGGCCTCATGCATCGATGCAACGTGAAAGGTCCGTACCTTCATGCCAAGCTCCTCGTGTCACCGCCGTCGAGATCGAGACGAACTGTTTCCATAGCCTGTAATCGCGTCACGCTATCCACTTCGTTCAATCCCAGGATCGGTACCGAGTGCAAAATGCGGTCCGTCAATTTCCGCAGATGCCTACGTAGTGAAGGGGAACAAAGAATCACCGGTTGATGTCCTCTTCCGACCATGCGCTCCGCGGCCTGCTTCAATGCACTCAGCAGTTTCTGTGCCACCATAGGATCGGGGATCCATTGATTTCCCTGCCCGACTGCATTGGCCTGATCGGCAAGGGTGCGATCCAGGCGCGGGTCGAGGCCGATGATCGGCAACGATCCGTCCGGCGCGAGATATTGTTTCGTAATCGTCCGTCCCAGGGCCTGACGCGCGACTTCCGTGAGAATATCCGCGTCTTTTGTGCTCGCCGCATGGTCGGCGAGGGTTTCCAAGATCGTTCGCAGGTCGCGAATAGGCACGCCTTCTCGCAGGAGATGCGACAACACGCGCACCAGCGTCCCGAGAGGAATCAGGTTCGGAACCACTTCCTCGACCAGCTTAGGGTGATTCTTGCCTAGCTGATCCAATAAGCCCTGCACTTCCTGCCGCCCCAGCAACTCATGCGCATGTCGCTTGATGAGCTCCGACAGATGTGTCGCGATGGCGGACCCGGGATCCACGACCGTGTATCCGGCCATCTGCGCCTGCTCACGTTGTTGCTCGGGAACCCAGAGGGCTGGAAGTCCGAATGCAGGTTCCTTGGTCGGCAACCCATGAATGATTCCTCGTTGAGCGGTCCCCGGATCGATAGCCAACACATGGGCCGGCATGACCTCCGACTTAGCCAGTTCAACGCCCTTGAGGAGTGCGGCATATTCGTTGGGCCTGAGTTGCAGATTGTCTCGAATGTGGATCGGCGGCAGAACGAATCCCATTTGCTCGGCAAATTGACGTCGTAAGCCTTTGATCCGGTCGAGCAAGGCGCCACCCTGCCCTCCATCGACCAGACCGATGAGTCCGTATCCGACCTGGACTTCCATGAGGTCCAGCGGCACGACCTGGGTAGCGGCTTCCTCGGCTTTGACCTGAGGGGATTCCGGTTCGGGAGTTGCGACCGCCGTCTTCTGGTGCTCATTGAGTTGGAAGGCCATCCAGCCGGTCAAACTACCGAGCGCCAGAAAGGCCAGATGGGGTAATCCCGGCACCAATCCCATGGCGAGGAGAATCCCGGAAGCTGTCCCGATGGCTTTCGGCGAGATCAGGACCTGGCGAGTGATTTCGAATCCGAGGTTGACCTCGGAGGCTGCGCGGGTGATGACGATACCGGCGGCGGTGGAGACGATGAGCGCCGGCACTTGCGCGACGAGGCCTTCGCCGACCGTCAGCAAGGTGTACGTCTGTGCCGCCGCCGCTACCGTCATTCCTTGTTGCAGCACGCCGATCGTCAAGCCACCCAAAATATTCACGAGCGTAATGACCACTGCCGCCACGGCATCGCCACGGACGAACTTGCTCGAACCGTCCATGGCTCCGTAAAAGTCCGCTTCCTGGGCAATCTCCTTCCGCCGCTGGCGGGCTTCCTTGTCATTGATGAGGCCGGCATTCAGATCGGCATCGATGGCCATTTGTTTGCCGGGCATGGCATCCAAGGTAAACCGTGCGGCGACCTCCGCCACGCGTCCCGCACCTTTGGTGATGACGACAAAGTTGATGATCACCAAAATCGTAAAGACGACCAGACCGACGGTATAGTTTCCGCCGACGACGAAATTCCCGAATGCACGAATGACTTCGCCCGCCGCGGCCGCGCCTTCATTGCCATGCAACAGAATCAGGCGGGTCGACGCGATGTTGAGCGCCAGCCGCAGCAAGGTCACCATCAGAAGAATGGAGGGGAAGACTGAGAACTCCAGCGGACGCCGGACCTGCATGCCGACCAGGAGAATGATGATCGACAGGGTGATATTGAAGCTCAGCAGCAAGTCCAGAAAGAAGCGCGGCAGCGGGACGAGCATCACCATCAGAATGCCGACCACGCCCACGGACATCAGAATGTCCGGATGCTTCACGAGGGATGTGCTGGGTATCGAGGTATTGTCCTTCGCCATCTCCGCTCCCTACCGGCTGACTATGCCGGCGGCAATTTGCCACGCACGCGATACACAAAGGCCAGAATCTCGGCCACGGCACGATAGAGGTCTTCCGGCACTTCCCGACCCACTTCGACCAACTTGTACAACGTCCTGGCCACCAGCTTGTTTTCGACGATCATGACGCCATGCTGACGACCGATTTCCCGAATTTTTTCCGCGATGAATCCAGCGCCCTTCGCCACGACAATCGGTGCGCCCATCGCCTTTGAATCGTATTTCAATGCGACTGCCAGGTGGGTCGGGTTCGTGATGATGACGTCCGCCGTGGGCACCGCGGCCATCATGCGCTTGCGAGACATCTCGCGCTGGGTGCTGCGAATCTTCGCTTTGAGCCCGGGATCTCCTTCCGCGGCACGACTCTCTTCCTTGATTTCGTCGCGCGACATTCGCAGACCACGTTCCCATTCAAAGCGTTGATACCCGTAGTCGATGGCACCGATGACCAGAGCGGCGCCGCTCATCATGAGTGCGGCCTTGAAGGTCGCCCACCCCACCGTGGGCAGCAGGGTTTCCATGCCGAACTGGGTCAGCGGCAAAAATTGGAGCATATCCTCTTTGATTGTGAGGTAGCCGACGCTGCCGATCGCGAGGATCTTGAGCCAGGACTTCACCAGTTCGCTCAATGCGCGCACCGAAAACAGCCGCGAAAAGCCTCCCACCGGACTGATACGCGACCAATCAATACTGAGGCCGTCTTTTCTCCACAGGAAGCCGGTTTGCATCAAGTTGGCGCCCACACCTACGACAGCGATTCCCGCCACTACCGGTCCCAGCATCACAAACACGTCGATTCCGATCTGGCGGAGAATCAGATGCAGGTGGTCGAGACTGAGTGCCCGAAGGGTCGAGTCTTCCATGGATTGGCTGAGCCAGCGCTGCAAGGAATGGCGGAGTCGCTCCATAATGCCGGGCGTCATCCAGTAGAGCGCCGCGAAACTTCCCAACAATGCGACGGCCATGGCGGCATCGCGGCTGAGGGCGATTTGACCTTTCGATCTCGCCTCTGCTTTGCGTTTCGGTGTCGCCTGTTCTGTGCGATTTTGGGCGCTGTCAGCCATGCCCCAACCCCTTCAGGAGACTCAAGATCGTCTCCACCAGGTTCTCGAATTCTTTCTCAAACAGCGACAGCGTAAAGGGCATGGCCAAACTCATGGCGAACAGGCCCGCCCCGATCGTGATCGGGAAGCTCAGGACAAAGACGTTCATCTGCGGCACGGCGCGACCAAGGATGGCGAGGACCGTATTGACGATCAGCAGGGTGGCAAAGACCGGCGCCGCCATCTTGAGTGCAACACCCAGCATGTTCTGGGCCAAATGAATAATGTCCGTGGCGATGCTGTCGGACAGTTTGGCGCCGAAGGGCGGCACAAATTCGTAACTCATACCGATGGCATGCACGACCATCAGGTGTGCATTGAGCGAAAGAAACACCAACGAGCCGAGCGTCAGTTGGAATTGCGCGATGATGGGTGCGTTTTGGTGGCTCATCGGATCAAACATCTGGATCGCGCTGAACCCCATCTGCGTGCCGACCAATTCTCCGGCCACCTGAAAGCCGGAAAACAAGAGACGGACGGCCAGGCCGATGGTCAGGCCGATCAGGAATTCGCTGCCGATGCCTGCCACCACCAGGGGGGGATCGTTCGGAAAACTGGGCAATTGAATGATCGGAGCCAGCACGAGCCCCAGCATTGTCACTAACCCCGCCTTGACCGGCATCGGGATGGTCAACGTGTTCAGAATGGGAAAGACGCTGATGATGCCGGCAATCCTGACCAACAGAATCGAAAACGACTGAAACTGTGGCAATGCGAGGTGCAACGTTTGCGCGGCGTTCATGCTGTGGACGACCTATCAGTGAATCAACGTCGGAATGCTGGTGATGATATGAGTCATAAATGCGATGAGCACGCCCATCATCCACGGCAGAAACAACAGCGTCGCCGCAAAGACGGCCAACACCTTCGGGACGAACGTGAGTGTCGCCTCATTGATCTGCGTCATCGCCTGAAAGGTACTGACCATCAAGCCGACCACGAGGCTCAGGCCTAAAACCGGTGCCGACACCAGCATGGCGGTTTCGATCGCTTGGCGTCCGATTTCCGTGACCGTTTCAATCGTCATGTGCAGCCATCCTATTGAAAGCTCTTCACCATGGAGCCCACCACGAGATACCAGCCGTCGGCCAGGACGAAGAGAATCAGCTTAAACGGAAGAGAAATCATGACGGG
>CAADGJ010000191.1 GCA_900696505.1 uncultured Nitrosospira sp. | reverse complement strand
TTAGGAAACCGCTGCTCTATCCAACTGAGCTACGGGGGCGTCGTCGTACGATACTGAAAGACGGTGAGATTGTCTACAGCGAGGCGCGCCTCCGAAGCAGGTGATCACCTCCGGAGGCGCAGCATTCATCGAAATCGGAACGTCGGATTATCGCTGGTTGGCTTGATCGCGCTTGCAGCTCTCTTCGGCCAGCATGCGCTGACCCACTGAGCCGTCTTTCGGGATGCGAGCCATACAGGCTTCCAAGCTATCGCCGGCGGCACCGGCTGCGTAGCGGTTTCCGCTCTTGGTTGCCGCGTTGCCCGCGATGGACTGGCGGAACGTCTCATCTCGGCGGCAGCTTTCTTCTGCAATCATGCGATTTCCAGCCGTGCCTCCGGATGGGATGCGGTCCAGGCAGGACTGCAGCGAGTCGTAGGCCTGGGCGGTGGTTTTCATCGACGCACTCGCCGAGGCGGCAGGTGTCGATCCACCGGTCGTCATGGTTTCTTCCGTCGCGCAGGCACTGAGCAAAAGCAGAGATAAGGACAGAACAACGGCACCGTGGGAACGCGAGTACATCATTGAAGGATCCTCCTTGATCAAGAGCGATGGGCGCACAGTAGCATAATCCCCCTCTTCCTGGAAACACTCTCGTCGCGGTTTAGGGCGGTGTTGCCGGGCCGCTTGCGAGGAGGGCCAACCTGGAAGGGATTTGGGTCAGCAGGTCAGGACGGACCTGGAATACGCCTGGTATCCGCTGGCCAATGGCATACACGAGGCCTCCTGATTGATTGCCCAGGGCCAGACGTCCGGCCACACGACCGTTTTTGCCGGTCGCGATGAATTCGGCCACCGGGGCAACGAGTCCATAGGGTGCCAATGGGCCCGCTTGCTTGAGAATACGTTCTTCCGCGGGGAGATTCACAATACGGCTGACGAGCAGATCGGCGACGTCTTGGCGCAGTTTTTCATTCGGCTGATCCTCCAGCATCCATCCGTCTCGGTCATGAACCAGCGTGTATTGTTCGTCTCGTGTCTTAATGGATAGGAGGGCGATGTCGCCCGTCTCGGCTCCGAGCAGCCGTTTGTCCTGCAGGGCAAACAGGTCTTTGGTCAATTCTTTAATGACGGAGGGACTGATTTTATAGATAGGGCCATCCTGAGCGGTTTGCGCATAGGCTTCGCCGCTAGCCGGGTCGGGCTGAAAGAGGCGAACGACCTGATCGGTTCCGGCCGCATGCACGGTGACTTTCACCTTGGGTTTGGTCAATAACGGGGCGAGTTTGTCCCGCTCGGGTCCCGGATCCACGATGGCCAAGGCTTTGAGATCTTCCAGACGAAATAGAAGCGCTTGGACTTCCGTGCGATCTGCTTCAGCCTCGATAGGGTAACGGATCTTCCATTTTTTCTTCGGTTTCTCCTCAATCCCGTACAGCACCATTTCCGTGGTCGGGTAGGTGAGGCGGAGTTGCTCAGTCTCCTGTTGATTGAATTGCAGCAACTCTTTGCGCCGGAAGGAGAGCAGGCTACGGTTCAGAAAGTCTTTCGGCGCCAGGTCGGTCAGAAGGACAGCCTCATCCGACGCTCGCAGTACATAGAGGGTGGACGAGAGCGGGCCGGCGTCCCCGATCGAGAGGGTTTCCTCGCGGTCGCCTGCGGTCACGGTGACGACGGTGGAGGGGTGGTCCAGACCGAACGGCGTCAATGAGACCGGGTGAGTTTCAACCAGACGCGAGACTTTTCCTGTGACGAGCGCCCGCAGCAGCGCTTGAACTTGGCGTTGATCGGCGTCGGTTTGAATGGGTGCCGTAATGCCCCAGGGATGGCCAGGCGTCTGACTGAGGACCACTTCCCCCGAGTGGCTGCGGACCCGTAAGGCGCTGATCTGAGCTTGCTCAAACGGCAGGATTTGTTTGGCCTGGGTCGCGGTGACAAGTTCAGTGCGCTGCTCAGGGAGTTCGATAAAGTAAAGGTACAGGCCAAGCCCTGCAAGGACGCCCGCCAGGAGTACTGTCGGCCAATAGCGCGCCATGACCTACAAGCGACGCCGTTTCCGCCAGACCAGCAGACCGCAGAGCACAGTCATGGCCGGCAGAAAAATCACCTGCACGTAGAGCAGGATCCGCTCCTGGAGAGGATTTGGTGTAAATGGTCGAACCGCCGGGTCCTTTGGTGTCAGCGAAATCAAGTCACGCTCTTCGGAGAGCCATCCCACCGTGCGTTGAAAGAAGTCGCTGTTTCCGACGAAGTTGATGAAGCCATTGCTGGCGAAGGCAGAGTTGCCAACCACGACGACGGCGGGACGGGGCTTCCCTTCCTCGGGGGCTTGTTTGGGCGTCAACGCAGCGGCGAGCGCCAAGGGCCCTTGCACATCTTCTTTTTCGTCATAGCTGACGACCCGACCCTTCATATCTGTTTCTGCCCAGCTCCGCGGTGACGTGCGCGCCAATGGAACGTAGTCCCAGTCCTTTGCCTGCTCTTCATGAAAGGTCAGATGCCGGGCCAAAGGAAATAAGACAGCCGCGGTGAGTTCGTGGGTGATTTCGTGGTCGGTGAATGTGCGCACCAGCAGGGCTGTCAGGTCACCTTGTGCGAGACGGTCTTGCAGATCCACGAGGACGCCGGCTCCTAATTCCAAACCCCAGATCTTGAGGAGGGTATCCATGCTTGCTTGTGTGTCCGGATCGAGTAGAAGCAGGAGGTGACCGCCTTGTGCGACATACGTCTGAATGCGGTCCTGTTCTTCCTTCGTAATGGCGCGTCGGGGCCCGGCAATCACGAGGACGTCTGTGTTGCTCGGGACAGCAGTCTCTTGCAGCAATGTCACGGTGCCAATCTCGTACCCCTGCTTTTCCAGCACTTCCTTGGTGAGTGCCATTCCGCCACGGTCCTTGTCTTCCAAGCTGCGTTCCCCGTGGCCTTCTAGAAACACTACCCGTTTTTTGCTGTCCTTCGACACGCGCACGAGTGCGCCGGTGATCTCCACCTCTGCTGGCGACGTTATGCGAACCGATTGTGGGCCACTTTCAAAGATCGCCACATCGGTGCGGGTGACGCCGTAATTCTGTGCGACCTTCGGCTGGCGTTCCGGATCGATGAACTGAACGGTCAGCTTCGGACTGGCTTGCCGATAGCTGTCGAAGCGTTCCTTGTAGCCCTGGAACCCAGGATCTTTTTCCCGCGTGAACACCGTCACGTTGACGTCTCGGGTGAGATTGCGGAGAACGCGATAGGTTTCCGGTGCGAGTGTATAGTTCTGATTCTCTGAAAAGTCCCAGCGGATGGAATGTCTGGCGGCGAGGAAATTCAGGATGGCTAAGATGGCCAGAAAGAGGGCAACCATCAATGCACTGTTTGCGCCCATTCGCGTGGACCGTTGAGAGGAGAAGCGTTTGACCTGGTCAAAATGTGTAGCAAACGCCCAGATAAAACAGGCCAGGGCCAGTCCCTCCAGGAGCGTGACGAGCCAGAGCTTGTCCGGCACTAGAGAGTAGGCAATCACTCCGGCAATGGCCAGCCCTGTTCCGATGGCACCGATGGGAAGGGGATTGCGTGTCATTTCCATCGCGAGGCATCCACAATCCGGTGAGCGAGGAACAACATCAGGACGGTTCCGCTGACGTAATACATCAGGTCTTTCGTGTCGATCAGTCCGCGCACCAGGTGGTCATAGTGCTCCATGAAGGAAAGATAGGAGACGACTTGTCCTACGGGCGTGTCGCCCAGAAGCGAGCCCAGTCCGGCCAGCAGCCAGCACATCAGGAGCAGCCCGAAGCTGGTGAATGCGGCCACAATCTGGTTTTCGGTGACAGACGAGGCAAAGAGGCCAACAGCGAGAAAAAACCCGCCGAGCAGTAACAAGCCCAGATAGCCGGTGAGTACGGGGTACCAATCAAAATCGCTGAAGAGTGCCAGCGTGAGCGGAACCAAGGTCGTCAACAGCAGCATCCCCATAAATACGAGGTAGACGCTGATAAATTTCCCGACGATGATTTCGCTGACACGGATGGGGGCGGTCATCAGGAATTCAAACGTTCGAAGTTTGCGTTCTTCGGCCAGCAGTCGCATGGTGAGGATGGGAAGGATCAGCAGCAGCACGAATCGCATGCTGGCAAAAAGATTGCGGAACACGAGATCATTCAGATTGATCTGCGCCGTGCCGCCTTGCATTTGCATGAGTTGAATGGCCTGGGCTCCGGTGAAGACAATGTAGAGATAGGCAAGGAATCCGAAGGTCAGGAGAAAGACTCCGCCGACGACATACACGATCGGCGAGACGAAATAGGAGCGCAACTCTTTTCTAATGATCGCTTGGACGGGTGGCATCGCTTAGTGGTGCTCGCCTGGGGTGGTGTCGTTCGACTTCGGCGGCTCGTCTTCCCGTTGGGTCAGCTTCAGGAAGACATCTTCCAATGTCATCGAGACGGGTTTCATTTCCAATAGCCCCCAGTTTTGGCCGACGGCAACGCGCGCCACGTCCTCCCGGATATCCCGCCCCAGCGCGCATTCGATGAGCACCGTGTGCGGGTCGGCTGTGGTCAGCACATGTTCTACTCCTGGGACCTCGCGAAATCGCTCCGCTACATTGATCGGCGGAGCTTTCAGGGTGACGCTGATCTTTTCCGACTTCCGGAGGCGGGCGGAGAGTTGGTCAGGAGTGTCTTCGGCGACGATCCGCCCCCCATTGATGATCACAACGCGCTGACAGACCGCGGTGGCTTCGGGCAGGATATGCGTGCTGAGAATCACCGAGTGCGAGCCGGCCAGGCTCTTGATCAATTCACGGATTTCAATGATCTGCTTCGGATCGAGGCCAACCGTGGGTTCGTCCAGAATGAGGACGGGAGGATCGTGGATCAAGGCTTGGGCCAGACCAACCCGTTGACGATAACCGCGTGACAGATTGGCAATAAGTCGCTGCCGGACAGTCCCCAAAGAAAGCCGTTCCGTGACCCGTTCCAGCGCCTGCGTTAGACCTGTTCCGCTCAATCCGCGCAGCTTCCCCACAAAACCCAAGTACTCGGCGACCGTGAGTTCTTGGTAGACAGGCGGAGTTTCCGGCAAATATCCAATTCGCTTCTTTACCTCGTGAGGCTGTTCCGCGCAATCGAAGCCCGCGACGTGCGCGGTTCCTTCTGTTGCGGGAATGAAGGAGGTAAGGATACGCATGGTCGTGGTTTTGCCGGCGCCATTAGGGCCGAGGAAGGCCAGCACCTCTCCTTTTTCCACGCGAAAGGTGACGCGATCGATCGCGGTGAGGTGGCCGTAGCGCTTAGTAATGTTACAAACTTCGATCATGCAGTCGGGATTGACGGCTGGCTGGTGTGATTCTCTGCTGTTCGTTGGTACGGCACGTGGTGTGGCAAATCGCGCCTGATATTACCGACCGTGTGAGATGCAGTCAAGAGAAGGATACGTTGTGC
>CAADGJ010000190.1 GCA_900696505.1 uncultured Nitrosospira sp. | reverse complement strand
GTCATGAAAGGTGAGAGCGAATTAGTCCTGCGCCGTCCCCGACCGGTCGAAGACTACATCGCCGTGCTCGAAAGCAACCTGGAGGAAATCGATCGCATGTCCCGCATCGTCGAGGAATTGCTGTTCCTCTCGCGGGCGGATATGGGCCAGGTGAAAACGGAATGCGAGCCGGTCCGGCTGGAGGCGTTAGTGGAGGACATTCAACGCCAGGCCTGCCTGCTTGGTCAGGAACGGGAAGTGGATGTCATCATGGGTACGATTCAGCCGGCGACCGTGCGGGGAGACGAACTTCGTCTGCGGGAACTCATCCTCGACATCGTCGACAATGCGGTCAAATATTCTCACCCCTGCGGCAAGGTCGAAATCGATTTACGGGTAGAAGGCTCCACCGCGCGCCTGGCCGTACGCGATTACGGGATCGGCATTCCGCAGGACGCGCACAAGCAGATTTTCGACCGCTTCTTCCGCACGGATGACGCCCGGGCCCATACCAAAAAAGGGACCGGCCTAGGCTTGGCCATCTGCGCCTGGATTGCCGAGGCCCACCACGGACACATCGAAGTCCAAAGCGAGGTCGGCAAAGGATCCACATTCACTCTCGTCCTGCCGTTGGCGGCCACAGCAGCTTAACGACTTCTAATTCCTCGTTAATAGTTTTCTCATCCAGGGCTGTTACCTTCCAATTGACTGTCACACGGAAGATTCATCTCTCGCGTGTACACATCACCGTCATCTAGGAGGAGCCCATATGAAACGACCCACACCGTCAGTCAGTGTCTTAGCCGGTATTGCCGCTGTGAGCGCGGGGTTAATCTGGAGCTATACTCCGCTTTCACCGTCTCACGCCTCCAATCCATCGCCCGTCGTAGAGGAACGCCCGATAGCGCCGACTGGCGCCTTGCCCGCTGCCGGATTCGCCGATGTGGCCAAGACGGTCACACCAGCCGTCGTCAACATCACCACCAGCGGCGCGGAGGAAGTCTCTGACCACGGTCGACCACGGGGGAAAATGGACGACTTCTTCGGATCACCGTTCGGCCCGCGTCGATTCGGCCCCCCCACGGAACCGCGGGAACATCGAGGTGGTGGCCAGGGGTCCGGGGTGATCGTCACTCAGGATGGATATGTGTTGACCAATAACCATGTGATTGCAGGAGCAAAAACCGTCACGGTCACGCTACCCGACAAACGCGAATTTAAGGGGCGCATCGTCGGCAGTGATCCAAAGACAGACATTGCCGTGGTCAAGATCGACGGCACTCAGCTTCCGACTGTTCCCTGGGGTGATTCCAGCCGTCTGCAAGTCGGTGAATACGTACTGGCGGTTGGAAATCCCTTTGGCCTGAACTCGACAGTGACCCTGGGCATCGTCAGTGCGCTGGGCCGTGGACATATGGGGATCACGCAGTATGAAGATTTCATTCAAACCGATGCCGCCATCAATCCCGGAAATAGCGGCGGGGCCCTCGTGAACACGAAGGGAGAACTGATCGGCATCAATACGGCCATCTTTTCCCAGACCGGCGGATATCAAGGCGTCGGGTTTGCCGTCTCGACCGGAATGAGCAAGCCGATTTATGAAAGCCTGGTCAAGACCGGCAAAGTCGTGCGCGGCTACCTGGGCATCGGCATTCAAGATCTGAACCATGACCTCGCCAAATCCTTTGGCGTGAAGGGAACGAATGGTGCAGTCGTCACCGATGTGAAGGAAGAAGGTCCGGCGGATAAGGCCGGAATCAAGCAGGGCGATGTGATCCTTTCCTTCCAGGGTACGCCGATCGAGGATGCCGTGACATTGCAACGCGCCGTGACACGAACTGCGGTCGGCAGCAAAGCCACGGTTACAGTATTGCGGGACGGCCAGGAAAAAGAGTTGGCCGTGACGCTGGCCGAACTGCCGGAGAACCAGCAGGTCGCGAAGACGGAGACTGAACCCTCGGATCAGCCGCTGGCGGGCCTCGCCGTGCAGGAACTGGATCGGGAAACCGCCCAGGAACTCGGGTTGAAGGGAAAGATCCAAGGAGTGGTGGTCACCACGGTCGATCCGGAGAGTGATGCAGAGCGTGCCGGCTTGATGCCCGGTGACGTCATCCGGGAAATCAACCGCAAACCCGTCACCTCCATGAAGGAGTTCGATCGGGCCGCATCGAGTCTCAAGAAGGGACAAACCGTTCTGGTCTTGATCAACCGGCGCGGCGCATCCCTGTATCTGAGCGCGAAGATTTAACTGCGGGCAGAACGACGGGGCGGGGTCCCGGTGAGCACGGGCTTATCGGTAACCCGCCCCGGCTTTTTTGGGCATGAGCAAACCAGGAGAATCGGAAGAACGGTTTGGCTGGTGGGTCTGACCAGCAGGCTGGGCAATCAGATCATACCCGGCGACATCTGTCACCGTGACCGAAATGAATTCGCCCGGCCTGGCAATCCCACGCTCACAATACACCACCCCGTCGATCTCAGGGGCCAAGCCCTGGTGCCTCGCCTCTAGCAGCCGGTCCGACTCTTCAGACACCCCATCCACCAGGACTTCGATCGTACGGCCAAGATACTCACGGTTTTTGGACTCTGAGATCGATTCCTGCAGGGCCAGGAGCTCATTGCGCCGTTCTTCCATCACCGCCTGGTCGACTTTTCGGTCGAGATCCACGGCCGATGTGCCTTCCTCGTCGGAATAGAGAAATACGGCGACACGATCGAACTCCATGTCGAGCACGAACTGCTTCAGCTCTTCAAACTGCTCGTCCGTCTCACCCGGAAACCCGACGATAAACGCCGTTCGAAAAAACACGCCAGGAATTTTGGTCCGAATACGCTCCACCAACTTGGTCAGATGCTTGCGATCACCCAGTCGATGCATGCGCTTGAGCATCCCGTCACTGATGTGTTGCAGCGGCATATCGAGATACTTCGTAATGCGCGCCTCGCCGGCATAGAGCTCCAGTAACTCATCCGTGACCTGCTGGGGATATAAATAGAACGGCCGGATCCATCGCACATCGTCCACCGTGACCAATTCACGTAGCAACGCCGTGAGTCCCTGTTTGAGCCCGAGATCCACCCCGTAATTGATGGTGTCCTGGGAAATGAGGTTGAGCTCCTTGACCCCTTCTTTGGCCAGCCGTCTCGCCTCCGCCACGATCGAATCAATCGGTCGGCTCCGTTGCTTGCCCCGCATGATGGGAATGGCACAGAAGGCGCAGTTGCGGTTACAGCCTTCCGCAATTTTGAGATAGGCGCTGTGTGGCGTCCCCAGTCGGACTCGCGGCGTGTCGGCATCATAGAGATAGGGCGGCTGCCCCAGCCAGAGACGTTGCTGGCGTTTTTTCGGAGCCAACAGGCTGCGGCAGATATCTGCGATGCGGCCGAATTCGCCCGTTCCAACCACGCCGTCCAACTCGGGCAGTTCCTTCAAAAGCTCGCCCTGATAACGCTGCGCCAGACAGCCGGCGGCGATCAAGACCCGGCAGGAGCCGGACTTCTTGAGACGGCCATGCTCGATAATGCTATTGATCGACTCCTGCTTGGCCTCTTCGATAAAGCCGCAGGTATTGATGATCACGACTTCGGCGGCACGGGCATCGCCGGTCAGTTGGAATCCCCCGGCCACCAGCGTTCCGAGCATGACTTCGGAGTCCACCTGGTTTTTTGAACAACCCAGGTTCACGAAGCCGATGGTGGGTTTCTTACCTTTCGCCCGTGAAGGCGTAATCAATGATGAAGCCATAACGAGGCAGTCTACGAGACGGCGGAAAAGTCTGTCAAACGAGCTCTCTTGCTATTCGTGCTACAGCTATCCTAGATTGAGCGGATGATCCGGACCTTCCAGGGCATCAAGCCCACGATCCCCCAATCCTGCTTTATCGAAGAAACGGCGGTCATTATCGGCGACGTCGTGATGGGCGAAGAGTGCAGCGCCTGGTTCCATGCCGTTATCCGCGGGGATGTGAACTACATTCGTATCGGGAACCGGACCAACGTGCAGGACCTCTGCATGTTGCACGTCACACATGACACCCATCCCCTCATCATCGGCGATGATGTCACCATCGGGCACCATGTGGTGCTGCATGGCTGCACCGTTCAGAACCGGGTGCTGGTCGGAATGGGCGCCATCATCATGGACGGCGCGGTGATCGAGGAAGACTCCGTCGTCGGCGCAGGAGCGCTCGTCACAGAAGGCACCATCGTTCCCCCGAAGAGCCTCATCCTGGGATCACCGGCCAAGGTCAAGCGTCCGGTAACTGAGCAGGAACTCGCATGGATACGGGAATCGGCTCAGAATTATATTCGATATTCCCGTCAGTACCTCACCGGACCGGATAAACCTCGCCCGGGGTTTTGGGTCTAACGACGCCACCACAATCAGCCGCCACGCTCCTTATCCGATCCGCATGAGGCAGATGGGATCACCGACCGTGGGTGACGCATACGTGCGCTCGTCAATCCGGTAGGGAATGCCTCGTCGGTGGCACCACTCGGCAACCCACACCGCCTCTTCAACGGTGGTGGTCACCAAACCCGGCACAGTTAATCGGCTCAGGCAACGATCGACAAGTCGGGCAACCGTGCGTTGCTGCGTGACAAATTTTTTCGCATTGAAGGTCACGGGATTAGCCCGCCCGTAAGACAGCACCGATAATTCCGGAAAGCGTTCAGGATCATTCAGCACACTGACCAGCCAGAGATGATCCACCCGCTGCTTGACCGAACCCGCATCGAGATGCTGAAACCGGATGGGGAGCTCGCCGCAGGCACGATTCAGAAGAAGCACCTCCTGCCGCCGTAAGTTACAGGCCACCACCTGCCGATCCAGCTCCAGCGCTTCCATCACCAGCGGCGGAATCTCCGCCACGCCCGCGCCGACATACACACTCGTGCCGCCCGGCTTGAGCCGGGCCTTCAACGCCGTGGCTACCTTCGTCCCGAGACGCTGACAGGGCCCTCGCTTCGCGGCCCAAAACTCGTCGCCGCCTTCATCGCAATAAATCGGGCCTAGCTGCGCATAGTCGAGTCGCGAAAATATATCCTTGATCGCCCGCCTGGTGGCAGGGCCTACTGACATACGTTTACGCGCCATGTTTCTCCGTCCAGACTCAGTCCTTGATGACGTGCTTCGCTCTGAGATGTTTATGACACTGGCATACGGCTCGTGCGCATAGACGAGGGAGACGGGTTAGCATACCGGCGACTGAACCATTCATCTCAGCGCCGACGCAGTCCTTCCCTATTGGCCCCAATACGCCCGGCCCCAGAGGTCCTTCACACCGCTGTTGGTTGAGGTATGCCCGCGTGGTTGGTTCACTGCCTACGAAACGATCTCGGTGCCGATGCCTTTGTGAGTAAATATTTCCAGCAAAATGGCATGGGGCACCCGCCCATCGACGATATGCGCTTTTCCCACCCCACCGGCCAAGGCATCCAGACAGGCATGCACCTTAGGCAACATCCCTTCGCTGATGGTGCCGCGCTTCACCATGCGCTGCACGTCTTTGCGGGAGACCGTCGAGAGATGGCGGCCATTGGCATCCCGGATGCCCTTCACATCGGTCAACATCACGAGCTTTTCCGCTTTCAGCGCGGCGGCGATTGCCCCGGCGACCAGGTCTGCATTGATGTTGTAGGTGTTGCCTTCCCGATCCGTTCCAATGGGTGCAATGACCGGAATGTAGTGATCTTCCTGGAGCTTCAACAGTAAGGTGGGATCGATCGACTTCACGTCTCCGACAAACCCGAAATCCGCGTCCCGGTCTTCGACATCGATGTCCTTTTCGATGCTTTCCGCCCAGGCCTTCGCCGTCAACGGCTTGGTCAACATCAAGCCGCCGTCTTTGCCGCTCAGTCCGACCGCCTGGCCGCCGTGCCGGTTGAGCAGATCAACAATTTCCATGTTGATACGGCCGGCAAGGACCATCTCGACGATTTCCATGGTCGCGGCATCGGTCACACGCACACCGTGCTTGAACTTCGCCTCCATGCCCAACCGATCCAACATTTGATCGATTTGCGGGCCACCGCCGTGCACCACGACAGGGTTCAAGCCGACGTACTTCAGCAACACGACATTCTGCGCGAACCGCGCTTTGAGCGAGGCATCTGTCATCGCATGCCCCCCGTACTTGATGACGACCGTCTTGCCCTTGAACGTCCGAATGTAGGGCAAGGCCTCAATCAGCACGTCGGCTTTCTTAATCAGTTTGTTCATGCGTCACTCCTCGCTCGCGCTAGTCCCGCTTACAAAATATACCGGCTCAGGTCCTGATCCTTCACAATATTCAGCAGACGCTCGCGCACATACGCGGCATTCACAACCACCGCCTTCTGTTCCAATTCCGAGCCTTCGAACGACACCTGTTCGAGCAGCCGTTCCATGATCGTAAACAGCCGCCGGGCGCCGATATTTTCTGTGCGCTCGTTGACCTGCACCGCCGTCGCCGCAATTTCCGCCAAGCCATCGTCCGTAAACTCGACGGTGAGCCCTTCCGTGGCCATCAACGCGTGATACTGGCGGACTAACGCGCCCCTCGGTTCGGTCAGGATGCGGACGAAGTCTTCTTTGGTGAGCGGCGCCAGCTCCACACGGATAGGAAACCGGCCCTGCAGCTCGGGAATGAGATCCGATGGTTTGGCTACGTGGAACGCCCCCGCGGCGATGAACAGAATATGGTCGGTCTGGACGGCACCGTGTTTCGTGCTGACGGTAGATCCTTCCACAATCGGCAGGAGGTCGCGTTGTACGCCTTCACGGGACACATCCGGGCCCATCGCGCGCTCACGACCGGCGATTTTGTCGATCTCGTCTAAAAAGACGATGCCGGTCTGCTCTACTTTGGTAATGGCTTCCCGCACCACCTCGTCCATATCGATCAGTTTCTGCGCTTCCTCCTGAGTCAGATGCTTCAGGGCATCGGGAACTTTCATCACCCGCTTCTTTTTCTTGCCCTGGAACATGCCGCCCAGCATGTCGCGAAGATTCCCTTCGAGGTCTTCCATCCCACCCTGATTCGAGATCACACCGAGTGGTAAGGCCCGTTCCTTGACCTCGACTTCTACTGATCGTTGATCCAATTTGCCGTCGCGCAATTGCAGTCGTAGCTTGGAGCGCGTGGCATCCGGAGACTCAGTCGGCTCTGCGGCCTCGGTTCGCGACCCGGCATGGTCGAATCCTGCCGAGGCCGGACGGGATGGCCCGCCGGGTAACAGCAAATCGAGCAGCCGTTCTTCCCCGAGCCGTGAAGCCTTCTCCTGCACATCCTCCAGATGTTTCGTCTTCACCAGACTAATGGCTTGCTCAGTGAGATCCCGAATGATGGATTCGACATCCCGGCCCACGTAGCCGACTTCGGTGAACTTTGAGGCTTCCACCTTGATGAACGGGGCTTCGGCAAGTTTCGCCAGCCGCCTGGCGATTTCTGTTTTGCCGACACCGGTGGGGCCGATCATGATGATGTTCTTCGGCATGACTTCATCACGCAACTCGGGGGCCAGTTGCTGACGGCGCCATCGATTGCGTAAGGCAATTGCGACCATCCGTTTGGCATCCTGCTGGCCGATGACATATCGATCCAGGGCCTCGACGATCTGCCGGGGCGTCAGGTTATTCACATTGAGGGAACGGGACGTGGAGTCGGTGGTCATGACAGGGCAGATCCTAACGCGTGAGCGATTCGATCACAATCTGTTGGTTGGTATAAATGTCGATCCCGCCGGCAATCATCAGCGATTCCTTCACGATGGGCTCGGCGCCTAGTTCGGAGTGCGCGAGCAGGGCTCGCGCGGAAGCCAGGGCGTAGGGTCCGCCCGATCCGATGGCGAGAATACCGTCCTCCGGCTCGACCACATCTCCCGTTCCGGAAATAATAAAGGAGTGATCGAGATCGGCCACGGCCAGCAGCGCTTCAAGACGCCGTAACACGCGGTCCGTCCGCCAGTCTTTAGCTAATTCCACGGCGGCTCTCGTCAGGTTGCCGCGATACTCCGCCAGTTTTGCCTCGAATTTTTCAAAGAGGGTGAAGGCATCGGCCGTGGCACCGGCGAATCCCGACAAGACCGTGTCGTTATGCATCCGGCGCATTTTCCTGGCGTTATGTTTCATGACGGTGGTACCGACCGTGACCTGTCCGTCGCACCCCATCGTCACCTGATTGCCTCGTCTGACACAGAGGACTGTCGTCGATCGAATCTTCATCGCGAACCCTTCTGCTTATTCCCTTGTTCCGCTTCACCCGCAGCGCCCGCGCGCGGGTGAGTGCGATCGTATAACGCGAGTAGCTGGTCCGTCGCAAGATGGGTGTATTTTTGAGTCGTACTGAGCGACACGTGCCCCAGCATTTCTTGAATAGCCCGCAGGTCTGCGCCTTCATCCAACAGATGCGTGGCAAAAGAATGTCGCAGCGTGTGAGGGTGAATCGCGCCACCGCTCAGTTGTCCCGAATATTTCGCCACGATGCGGGCAATCGTTCTGGTCGTCAATCGCCCTCCGCGGCGATTGCGAAAAACGGGCGAGCCGCCTGGCGCCCCTCGATCCGAAGAATTCGAAGCAGCTGTGACGGACGCCTGCGCATGGTACGCATCAATGGCCTCCAGGGCGAGTGGACTCAAGGGGATCACTCGCTCTTTCCCTCCCTTGCCGCGAACACGCACGACACCTTCACTGCGACTGATGTCCTGCCGATCCATGCCGACCAATTCACTGACACGCGCGCCGGTGGAATACAGAGTTTCAAGAATGGCACGGTCGCGCAAACCCTCGCGTGCGTCTCCCGGCGGAAATTCCATCAGCGCTCCGGCATCGTCTTTCGTGAGCACTTGAGGCAGGTGTTTCGGCAGTTTCGGCGCGCGCACATCTTCCGCCGGATTCGCCTGCACGCGGCCGACGCGAACCAGATACCGAAAGAAACTTCGCAGGCAGGCTAATTTCCTGGCGAGAGAAGTTTTCTTCTCCCCCTTGCGATCACGCGAGGCGAGGAATTCACGAATCAGACCCGCTTCTATCGATTCGACCGATAATGTGTCACGAGGCTTCAGCGCAGCCAGGGCAAAGGCGCGGAATTGAGCCAGGTCGGACGTATACGCGCGGATCGTTTGCGGAGAGGCGCCGTCCTGAACCGCCAACACGTCTAGGAAAGCCCGGATTGCGCGATCCATGCGTCAAAATCCTCAACAGCTCGTTGCTGGATGAGACGCCGCTTCTGATCTTTGTCGCGGGTCTTGACGGTGACGGGCGGGAACAGGCCGAAGTTGGTATTCATCGGTTGAAAATGTGCCGGATCGCTTTTGGTGATGTGCGCCATCAGACAACCATGAGCGCTGGTAGGCGGCGGGGTCACGAGTGGTTGACCGGCGAGACCTCGTGCCGCATTGATGCCGGCAATCCCACCCATCGCCGCAGACTCCGTATATCCCTCGACACCGACCAGTTGGCCGGCAAAAAAGACGGTCCCGCGGGTTTTCAGCTGGAGCGTGTCGCGCAACAGCTGCGGGGAGTTGATGAAGGTGTTGCGATGCAGGCTGCCAAACCGCAAAAACTCGGCCTGTTCCAGGCCTGGAATCAGCCGAAAGACTCGCTTCTGTTCGGGGTAGGTGAGCTTGGTCTGAAAGCCGACCATGTTGTAGCAGGTGCCATGAACGTTTTCGGTCCGCAATTGCACGACCGCATAAGGGCGCCGGCCGGTTTTCGGATCGTCCAAGCCGACCGGTTTGAGCGGCCCGAACTGCATAGTCTGCCGCCCCCGCTCAGCCATGACTTCGATCGGAATACAGCTTTCAAAGTAGGCGACTTTCTCAAACTCTTTCGGCTGCACTTTTTCGGCCGCCATCATCGCGTCGTACAACGCATTGTAGGCCGCCTCATCCATCGGACAGTTCAGATAGTCCGCGCCGCCCTTCCCATACCGTGACGCACGATACACAATATCCATGTTAATCGAGTCTGCGTCGATGATGGGTGAGATCGCATCGAAGAAATACAGGTGCCGTTCGTGAGTGAGTTCGCTGATGGCTTTGGACAATTTTTCTGACGTTAAGGGGCCGGTAGCGATGATCGCGACGGCATCCGCAGGGATTTCCGTCACCTCTTCGCGAATGATCCGAATATTGGGATGCCCCTCCAGCGCTTGCGTGATGGCCCGTGCGAAGATTTCCCGATCCACCGCCAGCGCGGAACCGGCCGGCACGCGTGCCTCCTCCGCCGCACGAATCACCAGGGAGTTCAGGCGACGCATCTCGCCCTTGAGAATGCCGGGCGCATTGAGCGGATCCATCGATCCCAGCGAGTTGGAACAGACAAGTTCGGCCAGATCGCCGGTTTTGTGCGCCTTCGTCGTCTCTTTCGGACGCATCTCATAGAGCGTCACCTTGGCTCCGCGATGTGCCGCCTGCCACGCCGCTTCTGAGCCGGCCAAACCGCCACCGATGATGACGATGTCTTCACGCATGAATGGGAAACCTTTGAAAAGATGGAAGGAGGCTCATTGTAAGAATCGCCTTTTCTCGATGTCAAGAAAACCAAGGACGATTTAGCCTTGGCGGACGAGCTGAGAGCTCCCTGCGTGAGGACCTATGGCCGTCGGGCAGTTGGTTGCTCCTGTTTGCCGGACCGTGGTAGACTCCCGTCCTGCTCGGGCGATTAGCTCAGTGGGAGAGCGCTTCCTTCACACGGAAGAGGCCACAGGTTCGATACCTGTATCGCCCACCAATTTTTCAACGACTTCCAAGACAGCACTCTCCGACACACGCAGCACTGTGGTCATTTTTGTGTCACGGTGTGACCGTCGGTCCAAAATCTCCACTCCATCTCGCAGGCTTTCCGGGTAATGATGCGCATACCGTTGCGTCATCATCGGCGACTTGTGCCCGAGTAGCCGTTGCACCTTGTAGAGATCGACGCCCGACTGGACCAGTCGCGTTGCGAAGGTGTGACGAAGGTCATGGAAATGGCAGTTCACGATGCCCGCCTTGGCCATCGCAGGCCGTAACGCCCGTCGCAGATGGTTGGGATCTAACCGTGTACCGGCGAGACTTGGAAAGACCAGTGCGGTTCTGATGTGCCGTACTTTGGCCTTTTCCGTCAGGAGTGCCATCAGAGTCTGATTCAATGGCACGGTCCGCCGCTCCCCGTTTTTCGATTCAAACACGGTTGCAGTTCTTCGGAACAGATCCACTCCGGCCCAGGTCAGTGACAGGATCTCGCCCAACCGCATCCCGCTATGGAGGGCAAACACCACGAGCTCGCGCAACCACGACGGACAGGCATCGAGTAGTTGCGCCTCCTCGTCTTCCATCAGCCACCGGTCTCGTTTCGTCGCTCCTTTTTCGAGAGACACGCGGCTAACCGGATTGTCTCGGCACCATTCCCATTCCCGCTTCGCCAGGTTGAAGGCCTTTCTCAAACAGGTCAGTTCTCGATTGATCGAGGCAGGTTTTACCCCGGCAGCGTACCGTAGACGCTTATACTCCACGATCAGCTTGGGGGTAATCTCGCCGAGCGTCCGGTCTCCGAAGAAGGCACGGAAGCGCTTGACGAAGGCCTGTCCGGTTTGTCGGCTGGCCAATTTCACGAGGTGCTCTCGCTCAAAGCGATCCATCAATTCCTTGAAGGTTCGGGATTGTTCTTCAGCTCGATCAAAATACTGCCCCTCGATCAATTGCACCTTCACCTTCGCCATGATGGCGT
>CAADGJ010000189.1 GCA_900696505.1 uncultured Nitrosospira sp. | reverse complement strand
GGCCCGGTCGTATTTGCCGGACTCATGGTGAGCGCGACGGCGATCGTCGTGCGGTTTCTCTGGGTGCCGCTGGCGGCCCTGATCCCGCGCTGCCTGAGCGCGACCCTGCGCGCGCGTGACCCGATGCCGTCGTGGAAGGGGCTGTTTCTCATTTCCTGGACCGGCATGCGAGGCATTGTCACGTTGGCGGCGGCCTTGGCACTTCCGATGACGACGGGGACCGGCGCGCCGTTCCCGTTCCGTTCAGAGATCATCCTGATCAGCTTTGCGGTCATCCTCGTCACATTGGTGCTGCAGGGACTGTCGCTTCCGCCGATTATCCGGTGGCTGCGCCTCGAAGCGGAAGATGATCTGGATCGGGAGCAACGCCTGGCGCGCGAACATGCGGCGACCGCAGCCTTGGCCCGCCTCGATGAGGTCATGACCGAGGACTGGGTACCGAGGGAGCAAATCGAACGGGTGCGATTGCGCTATCTTCGCCGGCTGGAACATCTCAATCGGACCGGGTTGAATGAGGAGGAGCGTCCGGAGGGAAGTGTTGAAACCGTCCAGCGTTTGCACCATGAAGTGCTCACAGCCGAGCGAGTCGCCCTGATCGGGCTGCGGGACGACGGCACGATCAGCGATGAAGTGTTGCATCACTTGGAGCAGGAACTGGATGTCGCTGCGCTGCATCAGGGCGTAGGCGAGCGTCGCGCGGGAAAGGGGCGAATCTGACATGTCGATCCATATCGCCGCAGCCCAGCCGGTCGATGCACCGATCATTGCGAAATTGGTGGGAGACCTGCTGGCGGAAATTGTGGCTGCGATCAAGACGCCCGCCTTCGGATTTTCGTTGGCTGAGACCGAAGCACGGGCTCGCGCCTGGCTGGAGGATGGAAGTTATACGGTGTTGCTGGCGCGGAATGGAGAATGTGCTGCAGGATTTATCGCCCTGGCCGAATGTCGTGCCCTCTATGCGGAGGGACGGTTCGGCATCATCCCGGAGTTGTATGTCTCGCCGGACCGGCGGTCACAAGGCGTGGGGGGCGCGTTGGTGAACGAGGCCAAGCGTGTGGCCCGCTCGAACGGTTGGGCCAGGCTTGAGGTCACCACGCCTCCGTTGCCGCAGTTCGACCGCACGCTGGCGTTTTATGAGCGGCAGGGGTTCAGCGTGTCCGGCGGACGCAAAATGAAAGTGTCGGTGTGATCCGGCCAGTGGTTCAGGAAGAACGAACCGGTTGTGGCATCGCGGCAGCGGCCGCGCTGGCAGGGGTGTCCTATGCGCGTGCGAAGGCCGTGGCGAGATCCTTGGGCATTGTCGCTTCGGACCGAAAGCTCTGGTCAGAGACAGAATATGTGCGAGACCTGGTGGCGCAGTTCGGCCTGCGAGCCGCACGAACACGGCAGCCGTTTCACGCATGGGCGAGTTTGCCGGATTACGCGTTATTGGCCATCAAGTGGCATCTGGAGCAAGGGCGACCATTCTGGCATTGGGTCGTATTCGTGCGAGAGAACGACCGGTCGTACGTGGTAGATTCCAGCCCGACATTGAAGGCTCCCCTTCGGACCGACTTCGGACGTATGAGGCCGGTGTGGTTTTTGACTGTGACGATGAAGAGGTAGCGAGTGAATATTGCCGTTATTGGAGGTGGACCGGCCGGGCTGA
This sequence comes from uncultured Nitrosospira sp., assembly GCA_900696505.1. Taxonomy (GTDB): domain Bacteria; phylum Nitrospirota; class Nitrospiria; order Nitrospirales; family Nitrospiraceae; genus Nitrospira_A. The sequence goes on along the minus strand of CAADGJ010000189.1, from coordinate 1,738 downwards.
TGGCCGCAGAAGTGGCGCTGGCCGGAGGCGCGCAGGTCGCACTGTACGACTCCATGCCTTCTGTGGGCCGCAAATTTTTACTCGCGGGGAAGGGCGGGCTGAATCTGACGCATTCCGATCCATCCGATCTTTTTCTCAGCAGATACGGCGAGCGCCGGGCACAGGTCGCTCCCTGGTTGGCCGAGTTTGGTCCTGATGCGCTCCGGACCTGGGCACGGGGCCTCGGGATCGAGACCTACGTCGGCTCATCCGGCCGCGTCTTCCCCGCGGATATGAAGGCCGCCCCGCTGTTGCGCGCCTGGTTACGGCGCTTGCGTCAGGATGGCCTGACCATCCACGTACGGCACCGCTGGTGCGGGTGGGATGAAAAGAAAACCCTTCGATTCGAGACGCCCCATGGTGCGACGGCCGTACGGGCGGATGCCGTGATCCTGGCGCTAGGTGGAGGCAGTTGGCCGCAACTCGGGTCGGATGGTGCCTGGGTCCCGGTGCTCGCCGGGCGCTCGATCGCGATTGCTCCCTTGCGGCCTGCGAACTGCGGGTTTGATGTCGGCTGGACGGAGCACTTTCGAACGAAGTTCGCAGGGCATCCGGTGAAAACGGTCGGCGTGGTGGCCAAATCTCCAACCGGCGCGGTGATGCGCCGCATGGGAGAATTCGTGATCACTGACACCGGTGTGGAAGGGGGCGTCATTTATGCTGTGGCCCCGTTTCTGCGGGATGAGATCGAGGCCAATGGACGAGGCACGCTGCGGTTGGATCTTGCGCCGGACCGTGAACTGCCACGCCTCATCAAAGATCTGTCGCAGCCTCGTGGAAAAAAGACGATGGCGACGCATCTGCAGCGCCGCGCGCATATCGATGGAGTGAAGTCCGGATTGCTGCGTGAAATCGTTTCCAAAGAGGATTTTGCCGACCCGACCCGCCTGGCCTCTGCCATCAAAGCCTTGCCGCTCATCTTGACGGCGCCGCGTCCATTGCACGAGGCGATCAGTACGGCCGGCGGAGTGACCTGTGAGGCGCTGGACAAGCGGTTGATGCTCAAAGCGCTTCCGGGCGTATTCTGCGCGGGAGAAATGGTGGATTGGGAAGCGCCGACGGGCGGCTATCTACTCACGGCTTGTTTTGCCGGTGGACGGACCGCCGGTGCGGGGGCCCTGGCCTGGCTCGCGGAGCGCGCAGAGCGTGCCAAGGCATAACGCGGCCATCGACGGGACGGCCTTGGTCGTGCCGGGTATCGGCAACTCGGGACCGCGCCATTGGCAGACGCTGTGGGAACAGCAACATCCACGTTGGCAACGAGTGCAGCAACGCGATTGGGATCGTCCTGTCTTGACGGAATGGCTGCCGGCGCTGGAGTCGGCGCTTGCCGGGATTTCCGCCCCGGCTGTGTTGATCGCTCATAGCATGGGCTGCCTGCTGGTCGCGCACTGGGCGCAACAGGCTTCCGTTCCAGTGCGTGCGGCACTGTTGGTGGCGCCGCCTGATCCGAGGGCTCCCGCGTTTCCTGCGACAGCGCGAGGGTTTGAGACAATTCCATCTGCCAGGCTGCCTTTTCCCACTCTCGTAGTTGCCAGCAGTAACGACCCTTTCGGCTCTGTGGCCTACGCCAAGCAATGCGCGACCGTTTGGGGGAGTGCTTTCGCCGAAGCCGGCGCAATCGGTCATATCAATGCCGAGAGCGAAATTGGCGCATGGCCTGCCGGTCTCGTCTTGCTCGAACGGTTGCTCGCGTCCT
>CAADGJ010000188.1 GCA_900696505.1 uncultured Nitrosospira sp. | reverse complement strand
GCATTTGAATTGAGAGGCCATGTCGAACATCCACTCTGGCGGCGCTTTTGGGATACGATCTTTTTCGTGACGAGCCTGTCGTTGGCGTTTCTTCTCGGACTGTTCGCCGGTAACGTCATCCGCGGTGTGCCACTGGATGCAGACGGGTATTTTTTCCTGCCGCTCTGGACCGACCTTCGTCCCGGGTTGAACCCCGGCATTCTCGATTGGTTTACCCTCCTGGCCGGCTTGACGATGGTGGTCCTGCTGACGCTGCACGGCGCCTCGTATCTTGCCATGAAGACTGTCGGCCGGCTGCAGGCGAGGAGCAGGGCGCTAGCGAGCTGGGCCCTCTTGCCCGCTGTCCTGTTGGTATTGGTCTTCGTCGTCGCTATCCCGTTTGTGCGGGCTACCTTCACGGTAAATTTCCACACTCATCCTGCCGGGTACCTGTGGGTCGTGCTTGGCCTTCTCGCGTTCGTCTCCCTCGCCCTCAGTCACACGCGCCAGCGGCAGGTGGCTGCCTTCGCTTCGTCGAGCGTGGTGTTGGCTGCGTTCATCGCCGTGATTGCATGGGGCACCTATCCGAATCTCCTGGTCGCGACGACCGAGCCGGCGAACAGTGTGACGATTCACAACGCCTCGCCAGGCAAAGAGGGCCTGCAGGCCGCCTTGTGGTGGCTGCCGTTCGGGTTGCTAGTTGTCATGGTGTACCAGATTCACATACACCGCATGTTTGCCGCTCCTGTCACTCCGGACTCACCATCTGTGTCCGACCATTAAACTGAAAGATCCATGCGCTGAGCGAGCAACCATCCAGGGTTTCGTCCAGTTCCAATCCGATGCTCGGGGCGTACGCTCTCAGATCATCACGAAGGTGTCTGTTCACTCACGATCGAAGGACTTATGAAAGCTCAGCGTCATCATCACCCACGGGTTGTCGTGATCACCGGAGCTTCCGCGGGAGTCGGCCGGGCGACAGTGCGGGAGTTTGCCAGGGAGGGCGCCTGGATTGGATTGGTCGCCAGGAGCCGCGATGGACTCGAAGGGGCCCGCAAGGAAGTCGAGGCGGCTGGAGGGCGGGCATTGGTGCTGCCGACGGATGTTGCGTATCCCGACCAGGTTGAAGCGGCTGCGGCGATGGTCGAGTGCCGATTCGGACCGATCGATGTCTGGGTGAACAACGCCATGGCGTCGGTTCTGTCTCCGGCTCTGAAGATGACGGCAGAGGAGTATCAACGCGTCACGGATGTCACTTATCTCGGCTATGTGTACGGCACATTGGCAGCGTTGCGCCGCATGGTGCCGAGAGATGCCGGCGTGATCGTGCAGGTTGGCTCGGCCTTAGCCTATCGATCGATTCCGCTCCAGTCCGCCTATTGTGGGGCGAAGCACGCGGTGCAGGGATTCGTCGATTCCCTCAGGTCCGAACTGCTTCACGATGGAAGCCGCGTCCATATTACGACTGTGCAGTTGCCGGCGGTGAATACCCCTCAATTCGACTGGATCAAGTCTCGCATGCCTTGCCATCCTCAACCGGTCCCTCCGATTTATCAGCCGGAAGTGATCGCCAGGGCCATCGTCTGGGCTTCGCGCCATCGTCGCCGGGAAATCTCGATCGGGCTGCCGACGGTGAAAGCCATCGTCGGGCAGAAGTTTATTCCCGGGCTGTTGGACTATTATTTGGCCTGGAAGGGCTATAAGGCGCAGCAAACGAACGAGCCTATAGCTCCGGATCGACCCAACAACCTCTTCCACCCACTTCCAGGTGACCACGGCGCACATGGCGGCTTCGACGAAGGCGCTTACGCGTTCAGTTTGCAATTGTGGCTCAATCAGCGGCGTCTGTGGGTGGCAGCTGCGGCATTGGCCGTCGGAGGGTATCTCGCGAGCAGCGTCTCCACTCGACGGAATGAACGGCGTTTGGACGGTGAGCCTTTTTCGCCGACCGGCGGAACGACCGGAAGCGCGCGCGTGCAAGCAGCACGTCAAGGAGGACTGTATGCCTGAACAAAAGACCATGCAAGGGGCGCGGCAGGCAAAACGGGAAGGGAAGGCGCCTACGACTCAAGCGGGGGCATTTGTAGAAGAAGAAATGGAACACATGAAGCGAGGCAAACACCGCGTGCAATCTCGAAAGCAGGCCATTGCGATCGGCCTTTCGAAGGCGAGAAAAGCCGGTGTGAGGGTGCCTGCAGCCGGTTCGAAACGGGCCACCTCAGCCTCTCGACGGCAGTCAGCGTCTCGCACCAGGGGCTCCCAGCGACGGGGATAGCCGCAATGCTGGGGCACGTTGAATGAAAGAACCGTCCAGATGCGATCGGTGAGCGACGTCAGGGGAGCGGTGCGGGCGGGAGTTCGGTCTTGAAATGTTTCGCCAGCGCCTGGGCTGCCAGTTCGTGCCCCCGCTCGTTCCAGTGGCTTCCATCGGCGGCAAATACATCCTCTCCGCGTGAGTCCGCGTCTTGAACCACCTGAGCCACATCACCCCAATAAGAGATGGCGTGGTGTGCGGAAATATCGCGAACAGCCTGGCTGTAAGGTTCGGCCTCCGTGCAATTAAATGCCATGATCGGCCGCGTACCGGCCCGTGCCCGCACTCGTCCCATCAAGTCATCCGTGACAGCGACTGATCGGGCGAACCCGGCATGCCGCATGCCTTCCGCTTCGATGTCCACTTCAACCGTATCCCGCGTATTCGCGGCTCGCAGACGATCCAGCCTGGTGACGACGAAATAGAGAAATCGGCTGTGGCGATTGATCCAGTCTCGTATCTGAAGCGATGACTCCTTCGGAGAGAGGAGTTGGATGGTGCCGTTGCGCCAGTAGGGTCGCACCCAGCCATTGTTATTGACGCGGCTGAGGCGCTCGAGCTCATTGTCGTTATTGATGAAGTCGTTGATGCAGTATTGCCAGAGGATGACATCCGGGCGAACGATATCGAGGTACCGGTCGAACACGAGATATTCCTGCAACGTGCCATAGCCTCCCGCCCCATAGGCAAAGACTTCGACATCGAGCAGTTTGGATAATAAGGCGTGGTAGGTCCGGTCGTCTGAGACCGCGGTGGCATGGGTGAATGAATCGCCGATCACCAACATTTTTGGGCGGCGGGACGACACATCGCCGAAACTGCGAAAGCCATATTGCGTTTGAGAGCGGCGGACCGGGTACAGGGTGCCGTTCTTGGTCTTTTCCACCAAGGCTTCCTGATAATGCTCCGTGGCCTTCCAGCCCAGGTCCTGATCCAGGGTAATGGGACCGATTCGCCCGCCTGCGTTGCTTTCAAAAAAAGGAATGCCGTCTCGAATGAGGTGAACGGAACGAATGATCACCTCACCCAACCCCATGAGCAGGCCGATGAGTATGAGGATCACCGCGCCAGACGCAGTGATCATGACGAGTTTTTTGCCCAAGGTATCCAGCCGCACTCTGCGAGAGGCGTGCGCTCCCACCGCCGGAACATTCTCTGATGTGACCGGCTCACACCGCCATCATCCGGCAGCCGGCGAAGGTCTCATGTTCCGTGAATAAATACTATCAGGTATTCCCTGACAGGCAATGAAATTGCCCATGATGCACTCGCTGGCGGGAATCTACTGTTCCGTAATACCTCCATTTGGTATTCCAACGGCGACGTCCCCCTCCAAGCAACTCACGAGAGGATGTCGCACATTCGATCATGTGCTAGGCCGTCGCAAATTAGGGTTGAGGCTGAAGGGCTATCTGTGCAAGATGGGGAAACGTGCTCGCCGTACTCCGCCGGTTCCTTGCAGTACCAACTTCCTCATACATCCTCACAACGGTATGTCCGACGTGGATGTCACATTGCATGTCGTGAAGGCTATGCGCATGAAAGGAGTAGAACCTCATGATGAGTCAACGTTTGAGCAACTGGTCTAGGCGTGGGTGGATGGTCGTCATGTTGACGGTGGGAGCCCTCACCGCGGGATGCATGCATCATCCGGGAGGCATCGCGCCTTCAACCAAGCCGCTCGCTCCGGGAGGATATACCGAACTGGGCAAGGTGCGTGGGCAGGATTGTGTCTACCATCTTCTCGGATTGATCCCCGTGACCGGCGGGAATGAGATGCGCAATGCCGTCGAGGATGCGTTACGCACGAAACCCTTGGCTGACGCAATGGTTGAGGTCACGGTGGACGGCTATTTTCAATACTTCATTCTGTTTTCTCGTGCGTGCACCCAAGTGTATGGAACGGCGGTGTAAACAAAATAGATCCCTGGTTGAGGCGACTCACGCTTAATCCATCCACCATCTGCTAGGGAAAGTCCGAGGTGATCTGATGACCAATGTGTGACACATAAGTGGAGCGAAATATCGTTTATCCACGACATGCGGACTTATGGGCAACGTCGCCATCTCAGTCGATCGCCTGACAAAGCGCTATTCCCTCGGCCTGCAGGCGCGTCACGATACGCTTCGCGATCGCGTCGCGGCCGCGCTCTCCTGGTGGAAGCAACGTCGTTCCGATGATGCCGGGAAGGGAAGAGAGTTTTGCGCTCTCACTGATGTCTCCTTTGATGTGAAGCCGGGGGAGGTGTTCGGCATCATCGGCCATAACGGGGCCGGAAAAAGTACCCTCCTCAAAATCCTGTCGAGAATCACGGCGCCCACGTCAGGGACCGCCGATATCTATGGCCGCGTCGGTTCGCTCCTTGAGGTCGGCACGGGCTTTCACCCTGAGCTGACGGGGCGCGAGAACATTTATCTGAATGGGTCTATTCTCGGGATGCGCCGGGCCGAGATCACCGCCAAGTTGGATGAGATCATCGATTTTGCGGGCGTCGAGGAGTTTATCGACACGCCGGTGAAACGCTATTCGAGCGGGATGTATGTGCGCTTGGCCTTTTCTGTCGCGGCCCATTTTGAGCCAGACATTCTTATCGTGGACGAAGTCCTGGCCGTAGGCGATGCGGGTTTTCAACAGAAGTGTTTAGGGAAGATGCGGCAGGCCAGTCGGGGCGGTCGGACGGTGTTGGTGGTCAGCCACAATTTGCCGATCATCGAAAATCTCTGCCAGCGTGCGCTGTTCCTCGCACAGGGACGTGTGGCTCTTACCGGTACAGCCCGGGATGTGGTGCAGGCCTATGCAGGCATGACGGCCGATTTAGCCAGAAGTGCGTTGGACACACGCACGGACAGACAAGGGAAGGGTCACGTCATTGCGACCGCCATCGAGGTGCTCGATCAGTATCGGAACGTCTCGTCGTCGGCCATCTGCGGGCGAGAGACCATCGTGCGATGGCATTACCGGTGCGTGCCTGACAAGATCATTCGGCGATGCCGCGTGGAACTTTCGTTACATGCTCGAATTGGCGACCCCTATGAGACGGCGTATTTTCTCATGTCCACCGATCTCGTGAGCCCGCTACCACTCGATTTGTCCGGAGACGGCTACATTGATTTCCGGGTTCCGGAATGGCCCCTCTCCGGCGGCCAGTACTATGTGATGTCGTACGTGGAAAGTGACAAAGAGGTTCAGGATTGGGTGCATAACGCCAGCCTATTGTCCGTTGTCGACGGAGACTTTTACGGGACTGGAAAAAGTTATCCTCCCAATTGGAGAGGCAAGTCTGTGTTGGTGAAATATGATTGGACGCAGACGGCCCGCGAGGCGGTGCACTCCTTCCTGTGATCACTCCATTTCGAGCGGCCTCGCGACGAGTGATTCCTCGGGGTATGCCTAGTGGAGCAAGGAGAGTTCAGCAGGCATGATCGGGACTCATCTCAAGACATTTTCCCGAGCACCACGGTGGAAGATGAATAGGGAACCCAATCATGTCCAGAAGCACCACTCCCCTTGAAATAGAGAGTCACGAACAAGACAACATCGATCTTTGCCCCAGCGCTCGCATCCGTCCTCCTAAAGTCGTCCATCTCAGTACCTACGACGTCGCCGGCGGTGCCGCACGGGCGGCCTATCGGCTGCATGATGGATTGCGCAGGGCAGGCGTCGATTCGTCCATGTTTGTCCGCGAAGCCCGAACCTCTGACGGATCTGTAATTCGGTTCGAGCCGACCACCACTTTCTGTAAACGAGCCGAGCGCCGCATCCGGCGTGAGCAAATCGAACGCAAGCTCCGCCCCGCCATCTCTCCAGAAAATGACAAGATTGAACCATTCCGAACGGATCGCTCGGAATATGGGACCGACATTTTGTCGAAACTCCCGCCCTATGACATTCTGAATCTGCACTGGATTGCGGAATTTGTGGATTACCCCTCTTTCTTTGGGGCCTTCTCGAAGAATACGCGCGTGGTGTGGACACTTCATGACATGAATGCGTTTACGGGCGGCTGTCATTACGATCTGGGGTGCGGCCGCTATCTCGGTGAATGCGGAGACTGTCCTCAGCTGGCTGCCGCAGGGCCGAATGATCTCTCCCATGAAATCTGGGCCCGCAAGAAATCACTCTTCGACCAACTTTCCGACGGGCAGATTCACTTCGCGACTCCGAGCACGTGGCTCGCCGAGGAAGTGCAGCGCAGCCCGATTCTCGGCCGGTTCCCTGTGTCGGTGATTCCCTATGGGCTCGATCTCACGGAGTTCTCGCCCCGCGATGTCGGCAGTGCCAGAGAAGTCTTCGGGATCCCTCCTAAAGCGAAGGTCATTCTGTTCGTGGCCGACGGGCTCCCGCTGTTCCGGAAGGGATTTGAAGTTCTGGTACGGGCCTTGGAGCATATTCGGAGCTGGATCCCGGACCTTCATCTCATCACGGTGGGTCATAATAGCCCTGACCTGGGGCATCATATCCCTCACTCCTACCTGGGACACATCAACAGCGATCGATTGCTCTCCAACATTTACAGCGCAGCCGATCTGCTCGTGATCCCGTCGTTGCAGGATAACTTGCCGAATACAGTCCTCGAGTCGATGGCCTGTGGAACGCCGGCGGTGGGGTTTGAAGTCGGAGGGATTCCCGACATGATTCAGCATTGTGAGACCGGCTTGCTGGTGCCGCCTGGTGAGGCAGGAGCATTAGGTGCTGCCATGCTGGAACTGTTGCAGAACCCTGAGCGCCGCTTGGCGCTGGGTGCAAACTGCCGCCAATATGCCCTCAACCATTTTTCTCTCGAAGAGCAGGCCGACCGGTACTGCCAATTGTACACAGAGATCTTGAGCGAACGTGCCATTCGGTAAAGTCGAGTGCTGGGATCGGGGATCTGAGCCGAGGAGGTGGGTATGTTTCTCAAATGGGCAGCAATATTTTTCGTCCTGGCCATGGTGGCTGCGGCATTTGGATTCACGGGGATTGCGGACAAGGCGTCTGATGTCGCGGAGATTCTGTTTTACATCTTTCTGGCGATCGTCCTCACCTTTGTGGTCTCGGGTGTGGTGGTTGCACGCAAGCTTACGGCGTAAGTCCCTCCTCTCTGGAGCGGGCCGTATCGCCGTGAGAACATGTGGATGTCGAGGCCGCTCCAGCTGTTTAGGCGGCCGGTGCGTCTCTGTGCCGGCCGCTGTCCTTCCTGAACGTCTTCCACTCCTTATCAGCTTCGCCTGCGAACTTTGGTGCATTTGCACCGAGGTGGTGTGATTCCACCACTTGAAAAAGGCGTTCCACGCGATGGACCGAAGGACTCGATCGCTAACTTATTGAATCGGGCCATGTCGAGTTCGATAGGTCGAAGGCCTTGTCCTTGCATCGCCAAACCAGCGAAACGAATGCGTCTGGCGAAGGGAGGGACACCATGGGAATGGCATGGCCGTTTGGACTGAGTACGGGCGACAAGGTCAGCCTGGGCCGGGTCTTGGTGGTGGATGACGAAGACTCGATCCGCAGCGTGCTGCGCATGATGCTGACGCAGGCCGGGTACGATGTGGAGGAGGCGGACGACGGCGGGAAAGCGGTGGAAGTGTTGAACAGCGGCGACAACCCGCTGATGCTGGATGCGATTATTTGCGATATCCGGATGCCGCGCATCAATGGTGTGGAGGCCATTGCCTATTTTCGAGCCCAATATCCGTCTCTGCCGGTCATCGTACTGACCGGCTATCATGACGAGCCATTGGCCTCCTCGTTACGCCGCCAGGGCATTGTGGAATTCCTCGAAAAACCGGCGGAGCGGGAGCAGATCCTGGCATCCGTCGCCCAGGCCATAGCCGGACGCCGTATCAGCTTCTATCCGTGAGGCGAGTGCACTCCTTCCTGTTTGATTTTCGTGAGTCGGCTTCTTAGAATCCTCCGGAACGACAGCTCTCCCTTGTTCAGGAGGATCAGTACTCATGTGTGAATGTATCAATCG
>CAADGJ010000187.1 GCA_900696505.1 uncultured Nitrosospira sp. | reverse complement strand
GTCGGATTGACAAAAATGCTGACGACCACGGCATCGCAGGCCAACCGGGCGGCTCGAACCAACGCGCGATGTCCCTCATGCAAGGCCCCCATGGTCGGGACAAACCCGATCGTCACTCCTTCTCGATGGAGGCCACGGCTCCAGTTGGCCATGGCTGAAGTCGTGCGGATGATCTTCACGTGTGAGGACTCTGCACAGGGGGTGGACTGCATGCCGGCCTCGATCCGTACCGTGAGTTCGGCTGGGGATCGAGCAGGCGGACAATGGAAGGATCGGCGAGTGTTTCCAGAAGTTCTCGGAGAGTTTGCCCGAGCACCGGATGGCGTCGATCGGGATCCAGCTCCACCAGGGGCGCGAGAACGAATCGACGCTGATGGAGACGAGGATGGGGAACGATGAGGCCGGGATCATTCAGCACACAGTCATCGTACAGCAGGAGATCCAGATCGAGCGTGCGCGGCCCCTTGCGATTGTCTTGATCTCGTCCGAGCGCCCGTTCGATTTCGCGACAGATTTCCAGCAGGCTCTTGGGCGTGATGTTCGTTTCGATCTGCACGGCGCCGTTCAGAAACCATGCGGGGCCGGGGGCCGCTCCGTCCTCAATCGGTTCGGTCTCATAGAGCGACGAGACCGCATCCAGCCGTGAATGCGGTAGGAGGCCAAGCAGGGTCACCGCCCGATCACAGAAATCGATCCGATTACCCAGGTTAGAGCCGAACCCGATAAATGCTGTTGCCATAGTCTGAAGCCGGCTCAGAGTCCTGCACGCAGCACGCTGAATACTGCGTCAGCGACCTGCGGAGACAGGAGGCACCGCGATAGCCGCCACGCTAGAATCCCACCTTGCGAATTCGTTCGACCGCTTCCGCAAGACGCTCCTTTGTTGTGCACACGGTCATGCGGATATAGCCTTCACCAGGCGCGCCGAAGCCGTTCCCCGGTGTCGTGACAATGCCGGCTTTTTCCAACAGATGAGCGGTGAAGGATGCAGACGTATATCCTTTCGGCACCGTGACCCAAATGTAGAAGGCGGCGGGAGGCGCATCGACCTCCAGCCCGAGTTTTTTCAGGCCCGGGACGAGGGTGTCGCGCCGCTCTTGATAGATTTTGCGTAATCCATCTGTCACGGAATCATCGAGCCCGAGGGCCGTAATGCCGGCCGCTTGCACGGCTTCGAACACGCCCGAGTCCAGCTGGCTCTTGACCCTGCCGAGCCCTGCCAGGACCTCTTTGTTGCCGACGGCGAATCCAATGCGCCACCCGGTCATATTGTAGGTCTTGGAAAGAGAATGAAATTCGACGCCGACCTCTTTCGCGCCATCGACTTCGAGGAAGCTGGCCGGCCGTTTGCCGTCATAGAAAATTTCCGAATAGGCCGCATCATGGCACACGATGATCTGATTCTCCTGCGCAAACTCGACGACACGCTTGAAATAGTCTTTGCTCATGATGACGGACGTCGGATTGTTGGGGGAGTTCAGCCACATCAATTTGGCCTTCTTCGCCACATCCTTCGGGATGGCATTGAGATCTGGCAGGAAGCCGTTGGCTTTCGTGAGGGGCATAATGTGCGAGACGCCGCCGCAGAAGCTGGTTCCGACCGGATAGACCGGATAGCCGGGGCTGGGGACTAGGACAATGTCGCCCGGGTCGATGAAGGCGAGATGAACGTGCCCGATCCCTTCTTTGGAGCCGATCAGGGTCAGCACCTCGTTTGCCGGATCGAGGGTGACATTGAACCGTCGCTTGTACCAGTCAGCTACGGCCTTGCGGAACGACAGCATGCCCTCATAGGAGGGGTATTGATGGTGTTTCGGATTCTTGGCCGCTGCATACAGGCTCTCAATGATGGGCGCCGGTGTCGGCAGATCCGGGTCCCCGATACCAAGGTTGATGATATCGACTCCGCGCGCAAGCGCCTCTTGTTTCATCTTGTCGATGGCGGCAAAAAGATAGGGCGGCAGCGTTTTAATGCGGGTGGCGACTTCAATCGGAAAACCGGCCATGCGAGAGCACTCCTTTGTTGAACCTGAGCAGTGACGCTCAGCAGTGTACGATAGGTGGCGGCTGGCAGCCGTCAATCGGAAATCGGAAGGGCTAGCGTACCCCAGGACCACTCTCGCAATCAACGGAGTGAGTGTCGGAGCGGCGCTCCCGCCCATCGGCTGATGGGGGAGCGGTCGTGAACGTCAGCATCGCCGTGCGACGGGTTGGCGCCGATCTCAGAAAGGTTAGACAAATGTGCCGTCCTATGATGTCGTGAGTCCATGGATGCAACAAGTTTATGGCCCGCAGCGGGTGTGGTGCTTGTCGCGCTCGCCACGGCCATGTTTCTTCCTCGAACTACTCTTCAGGAGGCCTCGTCAACGCCGCGCTATCCGTCGCTCGATGGGCTTCGAGGGTATCTGGCGTTGGCGGTGTTCGTCAGCCATTCCTCCATCTGGTACTTCTATTTGCGATCGGGCACCTGGGACGTTCCCCCCTCTAATGTGTACACGCAGCTGGGACAAGGCAGCGTCACCCTCTTCTTCATGATCACCGGGTTTCTCTTCTGGTCAAAGCTCCTCGATGGACGTCACCAACCGATCGACTGGTCGCGCCTCTATCTGTCTCGGGCGCTACGCCTAGGACCGTTGTATCTCGTGGCGGTCGCCTGTGTATTGCTCATGTCGTTTGGCCGCACGGGTTTTCAAATGCGTGAGGCGCCGGCAGTTGTGGCCGAACAGACGGCACAGTGGCTGCTGTTTACAATTCCCGGTATCTCGTCCGTCAATGGATTTGCGGAAACGGTGCCCTTGGCCGGGGCCGTGTGGTCGCTGCCATATGAATGGTTGTTCTATGCCGGTTTGCCTCTCGCTGCCTTCTGTCTTCGGACAAGCCCTCCGATTCAGTGGGTGATCGTCAGTCTGGCGGCTGTGGTGATTCTTGTGATGGTGATGCCACAGGTTCGGTTCCCAATATTGTATGCGTTTGCCGGTGGAATTGCGGCGGCAGGGCTTGTGCGTATTGCTGCCATCCGAATGATGCTGAGCCGTGGTGTGTGGGGCGCCATCGCGATCTTGTGTCTGGCGACCGCGTTTATGGCGTTTCCGACGGCGTATACGGTTCCGGCCACGCTGCTTTTGGCCGGTGGGTTTCTCATTATTGCCTGCGGGAATTCTCTTTACGGCATTCTCGAATGGCCGGCGTCGATTGTCCTGGGCGAAATGGCGTACAGCTTGTATCTCCTGCATAGTGTGGTGTTGTTTGTAACCTACCGGTTCTTGCTGGCCGAGTCGGCCGCCACGCTATCCCCCGCCGAGCATTGGGCCATGGTGCTGTGTCAGGTTCCTGCGCTGATTCTCCTCTGTTCTGCGACGTTCCGCCTGGTGGAAAAGCCCGGCATGGAGGCCGTGCCACGTTGGCACGCCCGGCTAGTCGCTCGCCGAGCGGACACAAGTGCCAGCGCGGTGCCGTCGGGTCGCCGGTGAGACATGGTTTGCAATGGGCGAACGGTTGACAGACCAGGCGCGGCTTATTAGAGTTCGGTGTACGTTCTAACCATCCTCACCACGATGCCATGAAAATACTTGCGCCCTGCCCCTCGAGTCCCAACTGCGTGTCGACGCAAGCGGCGGATCAGAGTCGCCAGATCGCGCCATATCGGTATCAGCAAAATCTGGCTGGCGCGCAAAACACGCTGAAGACCATCATCAATCGATTGCCTCGCACCCGACTCGTCGAAGAAAACGACGGGTATCTCCACTATGAATTCACCAGCTTCTTGCTGCGGTTCATCGATGATGTGGAATTTGTTTTTGATGACGCAACGAAGATGATTCAATTCCGCTCGGCTTCCAGGACCGGCTACAGCGACCTTGGTGTGAATCGGCGGCGCATGGAAGAGATTCGCACCCTCGTTGAAGGGAAATTGTAGTACGAAATTGGACAGCCTGCCCCACGTGATGCAGGATTACCCCGGAGAAGCTGCGAGGGCAGGCGATTTGTGGTTGATTTGATTGACCTGAGTCGTCAAGATGCATGGTAGCCAAGGCGACATGAACATCACGGGCGGGCGGTAATTCCTAAACACACGAGGCGTTGTTGTGATCAGACGAGCGATCCACCTCACAGCCGTGCTCTCCCTAGCCCTTTCGAGCGCCTGTGTCTCTGTCCAGGTGGATCCGTTGACCACCAAGGCGTTTGAACCTCGATCGGGCGCGGACGCTGTGACGACGTTACAACGCGAGCCTAACCACGGCCACGTGCAAATCGCCCGCATTGTCGCTACGAGTGAATATGCCAGTGAAGATACCTTGCGTGACCGCATTCTCGAGCGAGCCAAAGAATTGGGGGCTGACGCGGTCGTATTAGGAGACGCGGATGTCCGGCGTCTGTCGGATAGAGGCCCGACGTTTCAATCAACGATGGGCACAGCCGTACCGGGCGGGGTATCGAATACCAATTCTTACCGCAGCGGGTATTGGAACCCGTTCCGGATGGACGCGTGGAGCTTTACTCAAGGGGCTGGCGGCGGGCAAGGTTGGATGCTCCACATGTCTGGGTTAGCGATACGGTATCTCTCAGCAGAAGAAGTGCGAGCCGCACAAAAGCCTCCCCTCTCCACGCCATAGCCGGGCTCCCTGCCGGCTGAAGCGACTGTTACGGTCCTTCGTCACTCCGTGTATCGATTGTCCCGTTGAGGCTGGAGAAGTCAACGAGCCTGTGGCTTCCGCGTTTTTACCGGCAGCAGGATCGCTCAGGCATCCATTCGGAAGAGCTGTTGTTCAGAGATAGGGTCAAGAGAGAAATGTTGTTCCAATGGCAATGTATCGAGCTTGACCGAGCGTCATGAATTTGACATAACAAATGGTATTCAGTACGAGTTAGGATCAATTGTGCGGCTGCACTAGGATTTCGGTCTCTGCGCGTCGTCCTCCAGCTGGACATGTGTAGGCCTATAGGAACCACTCAAACGAAATGTCTGTCGTAAACATCGACCAGCGACATCCGGCGGTGCTGCCGCATGTGCGCATTCAGCCGGCCAAGGGTTTGCTGGAATTGGATTTGGCTGCCCTTTGGCAGTATCGCGAGCTCATCCATATTCTGGTGTGGCGTGATGTGACCGTGCGGTACAAGCAGACGCTGTTAGGCGTGGCCTGGGCGATGTTCCAGCCTGTGGCGACCATGCTGATTTTCACGGTCGTGTTCAGCGTGATGGGGAAGATTCCCTC